>NZ_JAZHCT010000010.1:0-206442 GCF_036541265.1 Paenibacillus sp. IITD108
CTTTTTCTGAAAATATAGGAAAGTATAAGTTTTCACCTTATACCTGTTCCTATATTTCAACGGTAAACGCGCCTCCTTCGTTTTAGCGAAGGACGGCGGAGCCGTTTATCCTTGGCGGTTGAATTTATTCATCATTAAACTTTTCTTCGATGATAGAATAGTACGACTAATAAAGAAACAATCAATAACGCGGCTGCACTGCCAAATATAATCAGCTCATGCTCAGCGTTAACATTTTTTGCCGCTTGTTGTCCGTCTCTTCCCGGAAAGCCGCCCATGCCGCCCATTCCCCCAGGAAACTCCATGTTAAAGCCGCCGCCGTTATTTTGCCGGTCGTTCATAAATTGCTCGAAACCCTCCGGCGGGTTTGCCGGATCAAATGCCGGCATTCCATTGTTATCAACAGGAAAGCCAGGATTCTCATTCATTTGATCATTGCCTGTATTGGCCCCCGGGTTAGGGGGGAATTGCCTATTCTGTCCGTTTTCTGCATTGGCGCCGGGGTTAACGTTCATCTGTCCGGCAGGCCTATTGCCGCCATTTCTGCCGCCCATGCCGTCACCAAAGCCGCCATTCATGCCTCCGCCCATACCGCCGCCAAAGCCGCCACCCATGCCTCCGCCGCTGCCTGAGCCGTCACCAGAAGAAGGGGCGCTGCCGTCAAGCTGCGCCGCAATGAGCGTTACTTGCGATTCATTAAATGATTTCAGCTGATCAATGCCTTCCACATACTGATCATAGGTGAAAAAGGCGGTCGGATCATCCTTTACATACGAATCAATAAGGGCTGCCAGCTCATCTACTCGTTTGTCAAATGTATCGCTTGCCAAGTAACCATTAATAATTGACGATAAAATTTCGTGGTACTGCTCTTTGTACTGCTCGTTGCCAAGCAGGATGCTAACGAGCGGGCGGTCCGCTACCGCTCCTGTCGTAGGCTCATCGATAAGTAAATTATTCGATCTACCGAAGCCGCCGAATGACATATTGAAATCCCAAGGCAATATTGTGAATTGTCCTTTATTTTCATACAAATAGTAATTATGCTTGAAATTGCCTTGATAGCTGTCCATATTGCTTGCTGCTATATTGAGTGCAATGTAGGATAGCGCACCTGTCACATTAAGTGAGTCTTCAAAATCAGATGCTGTATTAAGCTGCTCCAGCATGCTGAGCAGCTTGCTGTGATCCGTCCCTTTGGACTTCACATCGAATCCGGAGTAAGTATCGATATTGTCTGTATTTAACCAGCTGAGCTCGCTTCCGTTTCCGCCATTGGCTTTGTACAAGGCTCCATAGGCATTGCCAAAGTTTCTTTCCAGATAGGCGTTACCGATTTGTTCAACAGCAAGATACAAGCCCCACAGCTCATTATTGAAGTATATTTGCACAAAAGAATATTTGGGAGTTGGCAGCCCTAACTGCTCTGCCAGCTCGTAGGTTAAATATTCGCGCAATGAGGACGAATCGCTGAAGTTATTGTTCAAATTGATTTTAGTAATTCCGCCTATCGTTTGATTGACATATTCATCAAAGCTTAGCTTGAAGCTGTAACGATCAGTATTTTGATCATTTACGATACTCCGGAGTGAGGAATTGCCTTTGGTGCGAATAGCAATATTGTCAAAGACCATCCCGTTATATTCAACGGATGCTTGCTTGAATTGCTCATCGACGGCATTATCAAGCATATCCTGAAAGCTTGCTTCATCGATCGTAATATTGACTTTTACAACTTTATCTTTAGGAAACACTTGTTCATCAAGCAGCTTTTCATTGCTGGTTTTAGACTGGCTGCTTAATCCTATGGCGCCAGAAGTTACGCTGTTTGAGCGCTCAACAGTAGAACAGCCAGCACTGCATAGCAGCACGAGCAGTGCCGCCATAGCCGTAATGAAAGCTTTTTTTACCGAAAAACGCTTTGTCCTCAAATAAGGACGCGCATTGCATCTGCTTGTTGTCAGCATTATGCGCTACCTCCCTTTACGAAACATAGTCGCCGTTGTAGCTGATCAGTGTCGCATTGCGAATGCCAGGCTGCTGAGTGAGCTGGTTGATAAATTGGCCGCTTTTATCGCGCAATCTAATTTCAAGAGTCAGCTCGATATTGTTCGCAGTCACATTTTTTTGCTTCACATTATAACGTTTAATGGAAGAGGCCATATGTTTATGGAGCTGTTCCTCGGACTGGTCATCCATGCAATTAATAACGAGCAAATAAGGTGTATCCTTGCTTCCGCCTTTAACGAAGAAAAATAAAATAAGTCCAACGATCGCCGAGCCGATCATTGCCAGCGAATAGAAACCTGCTCCAGTGACGATTCCAACAGCTGCGGCCCAAAAAAGAAATATTAAATCAGTCGGATCTTTGATCGGTGTACGGAAACGGACGATGGACAATGCGCCGACCATACCTAGTGACAGAATTAGATTTGAATTAACGGCTAGTATGACAATTGCGGTAATCATGGTCATGCCAATTAACGATATGTTAAAGCTTTTGGAGTATAAAATGCCGCTGAATATTTTGCGATACAAGAAATAGATAAAAAGCCCAATTAGAAAGGCGACTCCAAGCGTGACCACAATTTGTGATATGCTTATAGTTGATCCAAAATTTTCAAGAACAGAATTTTTAATAATATCCGTAAAACTGGTCGATGTAGTGTTCGTGCTTGTGTTTGCCATGTTATTGATCCTCCCAAGTGTTTTGTTTTAACCATTTGCGGCATATGACATATTTGGATGCGGCCTGTCTGATTAAGCCTTCAAGCTGAAGCGAGCTGCGAATAACTTCGGGTAAGTATTCGTCATATTTCACTTCCATAATGATGCTGCCATTATCCAGGACAGGAACGGTCGGCGCTGACTGATCAAATAGCTGCAAATTATGCTGGCCGGAGCGCAGGTTTTTATCAAATGTAATGCGCACGTTTCCGTTGCTGCAAATAAAAGGCTCTCGCACATAATCGACGATTACCTTTGGCCTAAGCAGCTTATGCTCGGCCAAATAGTATATTTCCTGCAGCAGCGGCTTATTTTGCTCGAGCAGCGGTTTATAATCTCCGTAAATTAGTGAGTTGTAAAGTTGTCTCGTCAGCGGCTCTTTCAGCTTTGCAATATAATCTTGTTTTTTAATTTTTTTTTCAAAATGAATGACCTGATCGCTGAAATTGTAAATTCTTATTCGGTATTTCGCCCGGTCGCTAATCCCGCCCTGCTTGTCATGCAGCGCGCTGTTGCTGACATCGTCGAAGTACAAGCTTCGAATATGATACTGGCCGTCAGGACCGGCATGTTTATCATGCTCTAGCAGTTTGCTAAGGCGCTGCCGCAGTATATGATAATGGTGCTGCCCGATTAGATATTTCAATTCATGCCGAAATTTCAAGCTTTGTTTCATTTGTTTGCACCTCAGCTTTCTATATTGGATTGATTCGGTTGATAATTGTAATTGTAGAAGAGCGAGCTTATTTTAAAGTGAATCGAAACTGAAAGATTGCTGAATATCCTTTACAATTGCTTTACATTTGCTTGCAGTGAAGAGCATGATACATTTAATATTTACAATAGAAAGAGGGGGATGCTATGTCAGGCATCAAGCGGTGGATCGCCATCGCTGGCGCAGTTTTTTTAACCATTGCCGTCCTTGCAGGGGTATTTATCTATCATGCATTGCAGCAGCAAAGGCCGCACTCGATTGTGACTACTTTTCGGGGAGACCCGCATACATCCCGCGCCTTTACTTGGCAAAGCCCGGCAGGGGATAGCAAGGCTGTTCTTCAGTTGGTAAAGGCAGACGGGAAAAAATCAGATTGGTCGGATGAACGGGTGATAACTGTTGACGCCCAAACGACGGTCATGAGCGATGATAATGGTGCTTCTTACCGTATTCATAAAGCTGAAGCCAGCGGGCTTGAAGCGGGAACCATGTATCAGTACAGGGTAGGCGATGGAACAAAATGGGGATGGAGCAAGACAAGCAGCTTCCGAACTGAAGCAGAGCATACTGAGGCCTTTACCTTTATTAATGTAACAGATTCACAAGGAGAGACGGAGCAGCACTTCAATATTTGGAAGGACACGCTGGATCAAGCGTTCAAACAGTTTCCACAGGCGGAGTTTATCGTCCATAATGGCGATTTTGTCGAGTACCCAGAGGATACTGACGCTTGGAAGCTGCTGTTGAATAAGGCAAGTGAGTGGATAACTAGTGTGCCGCTGATGCCGGTAACTGGCAATCATGATGAGGTCAAAGGTGATGCGAAAGAGTTTTCAGCGCGATTTTTTGTACCGGACAATGGGGCAAGCAAGTCCAATCCGGGAACAACCTATTCCTTTCAATACGGATCAGCATTATTTATTATGCTGAACACAGAATCGAACAAAAAGGAGCAAACCCGCTGGCTTGAAGAACAGCTTGCCGCAAATACGAAGGAATGGATCATCGTGTCGATGCATAAAGGGCCTTATGGGGGAAAGCCAAATGAGAATATACAGGATTGGGTAGAGTTGTTTGATCAATATAAAGTTGATCTTGTGCTGCAAGGGCATAATCATGAATATGCAAGATCATTCCCAATGCGGGACGGCAAGGTAGTCGCTAACAGCGGTGAAATAGTTTCTGGCAGAGAAGGGACCGTGTATGTGGTCACTAATGCGGCTGGAGCAAAGCTGAACAAAAAGAAAGAGGATCAGTTTTACCATCAGGTACATTTTCAAAATGGCGAGGCTATGTTTGCCGGTATTACAATTGAAGGTGACTCGCTCGTTTACAGCGCCCATAATCGCAGTGGTCGATTGTTGGACCGATTTGGGCTGCGGCATTAGCATACATCAATATATTAAAAAGACTGCTGATTGCTCAGCAGTCTGATAGGATCGGCAGCTGAATAATAAATTCGCTGCCTTTTTTGTTTTGTTTTTCAGTAGGGTTGGCTTCATTCTCTCCGTACTGTAATGCAGACCGACCAGTTGTATTATTTCCAATGGCCCCTTCGGGCGGGCTTACAGCCCGGATTGTACCTTTGTACGACTCGACGATGGATTTGCTTATGGCAAGGCCAAGTCCGAAGCCGCCCTTCAAGCGGCTGCGTGATGCTTCACTGCGATAGAAGCGCTCGAATAGATGCGGCAAATGCTCCGTGGGGATTCCGCTGCCGTTATCCTCCATACGGATAATAGCATGCTGACGCTCTGTGTAAAGGACAAGCTTGATGACTCCTTCTACCTCATCAGTATGCTGTACAGCATTTTGAAATAAATTGAGCAGCACTTGCTTCAACTGATCAGCTTCGGCATATACGGCAGCAGGCTGATAGATGTTAAGCTCCACCTTGCGATTGCCTGCCAGTAATTGCAGTTGCGGCAGCAGCTCGGATAAGAGTTTGTCAATATGCACGGGCGACAGCTGCAGCTTCGGTGATTGATCGAGCTTAGCCAGCGTAAGCAATTCCTCAACCAGCCTTATAATTCGCTGTGATTCCCCCTTCATGCTCGTAAGCGCGCTTTGCAATTGCTGCGGGTTTGAAGCTGCTCCGCGGAGCAGCACATCGATAAAGCCATGTATGGATGTAAGCGGCGTACGCAGCTCATGTGAAGCATCAGCAATAAATTGGCGCATTCTGTCGGTCATCTCCCGCTCTGCTTCGAAGGCTTGATCGAGCCTTTGAAGCATGCCATTAAATGCTTCCGACAGCGTATCAATTTCTTGCTGGCCTTGATGCACGGGAAGCCGTACAGTCAAGTTGCCGGCGTCGGTTTTTTCTGCAGCGGCAACGATCCGGGATAACGGTGCTAGTGCACGGTAAAGTGTGATCGCATATAGGATTGCGGCGCAAAGCAGCGCAGCTAGAGCAAGCACGGTATAGATCGATAGCTGGGTAAGCAGCAGCTTGTCCAGCGAGGCCGTGTGGAAACCGACCTGTATAACTCCTTGCGGTGCTTCAGGCGGACCGGCGATACGAAGTACGAGCAGCTGTTGCTCAGAGCCGGAGCCCGTTTCTATATAATAGGGTTTTTCTTTTTTGTCCATTTGTTCATTTATAATCTTGCTATAACGTTCATTTGACAACTGTAGAGGGTCAACAGCATCGTGCTGAGAAAGCGTAACAGCTTCACCATTGAGCGAGATGTACATCAAAGTCAAATCCGGTTGAAACAACAGCGGTACGAAGGGTGTGTTTCTAGGCGGATATTGTGTATTGTTTTTTGGAGGCTGCATATTGCCTGCTGCGCGCTGCAACAATGCAGGATCAGGCGGTAAGCTCATGAGCTGAGTTTGCAGCGACTCTGCTTTATTCCGATAGACAAAGTCTTTCATAAAAAAGTATTGCAGCAATCCAACGGCTAATAGCACACATGCGAGCAGCAGCAGGGAGGATTGAGCGAGCCGGCGGCGCAAGGAGCGGGGGAATAGGCGCATCTTCATAAGTCTAACCGGTAGCCGGCACCGCGCAAAGTGCGTATTAATCGATGATCAGCATCCTGCAGCTTGTCGCGCAATGAACGAATATAAACCTCTACAATATTGTAGTCCCCGCCAAATTGATAATTCCAGACATGATCAAGAATAGATGACTTGCTAAGTACAACGCCATTATTCAGCACAAAATATTGCAGCAGCTTATATTCCGTAGGCGATAGCTCAAGCTGTTGATTGTTGTAGGTAATTTCGTTGCGCTTCCCGTCAATCCGGAAGGGCCCAATCTCCACAATGTCAAGCAGGTGCGGAAACTGGTTGCGGATTCTGGCGCCAATACGTGCGAGCAGCTCGGTAAAGCTGAATGGCTTTACCATATAATCATCAGCACCGATATTCAATCCTTTTACGCGGTCTTCAATTTCATCCTTAGCTGTGAGCATAATAATGGCTATCTGGCTATCCTGCGACCTTAGCGCATTGCAAATCGCAAAGCCGTCCATGCCAGGCATCATAATATCCAGAATAACGATATGCGGCTTAAATTGCTTGGCGGCTTCAAGTGCAGCCGGGCCATTGTTGGCAATAAAAGTTTCATAGCCTTCGTTAGTCAGGCCTAATTCAAGAAATTGCGTAATGCTCGTTTCGTCATCTGCAATTAAAATTTTAATAGTCCCATTCATTGCTTGCGTCCTCCTTATAGATATGATCAAAAGTATAGAGCACAGGCTGTCATGATTGCAATTAAATCGATTTACGTTATAAAAGTGGATGCGCTATGCTAAAAAGGTTACTATATAGATAAATGGTCATTTACAGGAATTATATGACAAACAGCCTAAGAGATTGGAGCTCCAGACATGTCGAAAGAAAATATTCGAAAAGGCGCCAATACAGCCTTGGCCGTATCCGGAGCAGGGATATTAGCAGCATTTCCATTTCAGAACACCTTTGCAGGCGGTTTATTATTTTCAGCATGCAGCGCGGCAGTCATTGGCGGGCTTGCAGATTCATTTGCTGTGTCCGCTCTTTTCGGAGAACCGCTGTGCATCCGTTGGCCTAGCTGGATGGGTACTAGAATTATTGCTAAAAATAGAGACAGGTTAATAAAAGAGCTTGTCCATATGGTCGAGCATGAATTGCTGACAGTAGACAATATACGTTTGAAGCTGGGAGAGCTATCCTTCTCCTCGATGGCTCGGGCTTATCTTGAGCAGGGCGGGGAAGAAGAGCTTAGCCGTATTGCCCAAAAGCTGGTTACGGAATTTGTTGCCAGGGCGGATATTAAAAAGCTGTCTGCTGATCTGGAGGAATTACTGTTTAATCATGCGGATGCCATATCGTTATCTGATCTGCTTGCTGACATCGCACACTGGTCTATTAAGCATAATTATGATAGCGAGCTGATTGCTTTTTTAGCCAAGCAGCTGCAGCAAGCTGCGCATTCGTCTACATTTCGGACAATATTAGAGAAGCTGATTCATTCTGCGATTAAATCGTACGAAGGAGATAAGTTCAGAAGACGCTTGTTAGACTATGCTGCAGGACTTAATAGTGAATTCATTACGGACAAGGTTCAACAGTGGCTAATTCAATATTTGGATAAAGCGTCAAAGCCAGTGCAATATGAGCATCAGCTGCTTAGGCAGCAAATACAGAGCCTGGAGCTGCGGCTGAGGCATGATCATGACTTTCGGAAAAAGGTTGAAGAGGGCAAGCTCACAGCTGTAAAGGCTATTCATCAAAATAAACAACTTGCGACACTGCTGGAGAAATTAATTATTTCCCTTCAAGGGCAGCTTACAGACAGCTTTATAACAGGAGAGACATCTGTACTATACAGCAAGAGCAGGCAGTGGCTGGCAGCTTGGCGCAGCAACGAATCGAAACAAGCGGATTTCGATCAGATGATTAAACAATATGTGCTGCGAATAATCGAGCAAAAGCATGCAATTATAGGAAGGACAGTGGAAGAAGGGCTGAATAAGTTTTCTGAGCAGCAGCTGATTGATTTAGTAAAAGAAAAGGCAGGCAAGGATTTGCAGTTTATCCGGTTAAATGGAATTGTAGTAGGCGCTTTAATCGGTTGTGTCATTTATTTAAGCACATTTTGGATTGGGGTGAAATAATCCCATGACAATGAGAACGAGAGCTAATGTAAGCTTGGCGTTGCTGGCAGTATTGTTTTTCCCGGCACTTTATTTGGTAAAGCATTATTCGTCCGAGTGGTGGCCGTCGTTGCTGCTGTATACGATCGAAGCCGGTTTAATCGGCGCATTAGCGGATTGGTTTGCGGTAACGGTGCTGTTTCGTCATCCGCTAGGGATGAAATGGGTGCCTCACACTGCTATCATACCGCGCAATCGCACAAAATTAATTGATGGCATCGTCATGATGGTCGAGGGACAGCTGCTTGGCAAGCAGATGCTGCTGGATAAGGTGCGCCAACTGAATATCGTTCAGACGCTGATTCGCTGGGGAGATCAGGAGCAGACACGCAAGCAATGGAGCGAGAAGCTCTGGCAGCTGCTGCTTAGCGTAAGCTCGAAACATAAAACCTCAGAGCTTGCTTCCAAGCTAGATACAGCCGCCCGCAGCAAAATAAAAGAGCAGGATCTTTCCTTTATGATTGGTAAGCTGATGCGCTACTTATTGGAAAAACAGTATATGGACAGCATATTGAATCAGCTGCTCTCAGTTGTAAGTAAGCAGCTTGAAACGGAAGAAACAAAGGTGAGGATATATGAGCTGCTGCAGGCAGAGAAGGAGAAATTCTCCAATTCCGGCGGCGGAGCAATGCGCTGGCTGAAGCAAAAGCTGATTCAATTTGCAGAATCGTCCGATGCTGTAAATTTGGAAGAAGCAGCTAATACTTTATACCGCGATTTGCATGCATTTTTGCACGAGCTGCAATCGCCGGAGCATGAGCTGCGCCAATACATTTATAAAACGCTGTATGATTTGTCGTCGCAATTGGAAGACGATATTGATGTGCGGGCGGCAGTTGAAGAGTGGAAAAATGAACTGCTGGAGCAAATATCGCTGCAGCCCTCCTTCGAAGCTATGCTTAGCGCGGTTTATTATTTACTGCATCAGGATACTGAAGCCTTAATGAGGCCACTGCATAAAGAAGCTGATTCTGAGAGACACACGATTAGCAAAAATGAGCTGCAGCGCTGGCTGCAATGGCTGATTACAACATTTTGGCGAGGCTTTCGCAGCGATAAAGAGCTGCAGCAGCAGCTGGAAACATATATCCAGCAGCTTATCGTCAAGCTGATTGAGGCGGAGCATGAGCAAATCGGCCTTATCGTCAGACGCACCTTGGATGATTTTTCTGAGGAACGCCTGGTCGAGTTTATCGAGAGCAAGGTCGATACTGATTTGCAGCGCATCAGGTTGAATGGCGCATTGATTGGCGCTGCGGCAGGTGCGATCATCTACTGCTTTTTGTACGGGATCTATAGTCCTCTGCTGGGATGGGCAGCTGGATGACAGGAAAGTGGATGGCGGCGAGCGGGTCCCATTCAAGGACACAGCATCCCATTGGGCGAAGTCTTCTATTAATCTTGCAGTCGCAAACGGCATTATTCAAGGTTATGGCCTGACCTTCGGGCCTGAGGACGCTCTGACAAGAGAGCAGATGGCCGTCATATTAGCGAAGGCGCTAAACCTGACGCTCGATGTCGACGCTGTGGAATTCCGGGATAATGCGAAAATGTCTTCATGGGCAGTTTCATCCATTGCGGCTGTTGTGTCAGGCGGTATAATGGACGGCTATCCGGGAGGAGCATTCAAGCCGCGGTCGGCCGCTACCCGGGCGGAGGTTGCTGCTGTACTTGTAAAGCTGCTTCTGCTGCTGCCATCGCGGGACAAGTAGCAGGCGCAGTCGCTGCATCGTATATGAAAAAAACTCTGGAGCGGCCTTTCGGAAGAAGGGCCGTTTTTTTTAAAAAAATTAACCGGCAGGAAAACACAAAACTTGGAGGTAATATAGGACTTAATAAGGAATATAGTACCTATCCGATAAAATTAGGAGACGATTAAATGGACACTTTATTAAGCGAGACGTTGGTCTTTGATGACATAATAAAAACAGTTCATCGTTTATTCAATTTGAATGTTCTTAATTCTACTCCAATAAAGCGTGGCTGGTTAAACTTAAAATGGAAGATCACTACTGATTCAGGGCAACAATTTTTACTTAAACAATACAACAAAGAAAGATTTAAACGATTTAATCAGGAGGAACTATTGTTTGCTTTCTCTCAACAGGTTAGATTGAACGGCCAGGGACTTGCTTGCCCTAATTTGTTATCACATAATGACACTATTTTATTAAGATCTGATAACGAAGAAATTTTCATAGTGATGGAATATTGTCATGGGAAAATAATTGCACCAGGTAAAAGTAATGTCCATCAAATATACGACTTAGGTCGAGCAACAGGAAAAATGCATCGTTTGCTAAATGACGGGACACTTGGAATTAAGAAAAACCCGAAATTTATTCCTCCAAACCGTGAGGATCGTTTAGCACATTGGAATTTAGTTCTGGAAAAGACAAAGGAGTCTGATAAATTTCATTTGATTGCTGATGTCGAAACTCAAAGTATAGTAACTGAACAAATGGATTTAGAAGTACTTGAATCACTTCGATTAGGATGGGCACACCGTGATCTTTGGGTCGATAATCTTTTATTTGAGGATAGTCGATTGACTGTTATTTTAGATTTTGACCGGCTAAGCTATGATTATCCGCAACTTGATGTAGCTCGTGCTGTTATATCGTGTGCCCTAGATGATCATTTAGATGTCTCCTTAGCCTCAGCATTTATGGAAGGGTACAGCGAGGAATGCATCGTGATGGAGGGCTATTTAACAAATTCATTACGTTTGTTATGGTATATGGAAAGTACGTGGTGGATAAATGCTCAAATGGATCACCACAGTGTACCGCCAGCACGCTTTGCAAAAGAAATGATTTGGCTTGCCGAAAATTATAAAAACATACCCTCTATTTTGAGCAATATATGAAGCATGAATTGAACGACTGACAGCCATGATTTAATATTTCATTGTTTATACATATTGTTTTATCCTGTGCCGCCGCACATTCACGGTTTTATTTTGTTATAGACAGCACCGCGGTCGTTTGCTATGATCTAGTTGAATAGTTGATTTTTGAGAACATGGTTTTATAATATAAAACTATTAGAAGGGAGTGTACATACTATTTAATTATGCCCATTATACAAGCGCTGGATCGCGCACTTAAAATTGTCGATCTGTTCGACGATCAGCATATGGAATTAAAGCTTTCCGAAATATGCGCAGCTATGAATCTGCACAAAAGTACCGTGCATTCACTGCTTAAAACGCTGCAGCTTCATCAATATATTGATCAGGATGAGCAAAGCGGAAAGTACAGGCTAGGCATGAGGTTTGTAGAGAAGGGGCAGCTGCTGCTGCAAAACTTTGATATTCGAGATATAGCACGGAATCATCTTCGCTCCTTGTCCGCTGCAACGGGACAAACGACACATTTGGTCATTCTTGACGGCAAGGAAGGCATATACATTGATAAGGTAGAGGGGCAGAAGGCGGCAATCAGGTATTCTCGCGTTGGCAAGAGAGTGCCGCTGCACAGCAGCGCTGTCGGCAAGGTGCTTACAGCATTCCGCTCCTCCGAGGAGCAGCAGTCCATGCTGAAGGATTACAAGTTTTCACAGCATACAGACAAAACGCTCGGCACGCTTTCAGCCTTCGAACATGAACTGGAGCTTGTAAAGCTGCAAGGGTATGCGATTGATAATGAAGAGAATGAGCCGGGCGTTCGTTGTGTCGCTGCTCCGATCATCAATCACTCCGGCCAAGTTATCGCAGCCTTGAGTCTGTCAACGATGGTCGCCCATGTTGACGATCATGAGCTGAAGCAGCTTACTCAGCTCGTATGCGAGGAGACAGCAGCCATTTCTAAACAGCTGGGCTATAGATTGAAATAGAGGGATATTGCTCTCCGTGGACCCTTTCTTGCTTGCGAATGGTTTCCCAAAATGAAACGATATGGTCACACGTTCCGTTATTTGCCTTAAAACCGCTATTTATTTTATTTCGCGGTCACACATTCCGCTATTCGACTCTATGTGGGGGTTTAACTTCGATTTATTGATCAATAGCGGAACGACTGTCACTTTGCCGCCTCAAAACTGCGATTTTGGGTGTAATAACGGAACGACTGACCAGCTAGTGAAGCAGCTGATCATTGTGGAACGGGTAACAAGTAACCGAAAGGGAATAGTATAGCGACCAAGTTTGGGCGAGGGATTATTCCAGCTCTATTCTTGTCCCTGTTACCTCCTATTATTGGTTACCTGCGTTAGTCCAAAATGAATCAACACGCTCCTGACAGCCATTACAATTTGCAGGAGTAGTTTTTCAACAGCCTGATGTTAGCAATGATGTTAGTAATGATAGTAGCATTTGGTCTATTTTTACACTAAATGCTGCAATAATATGAGAACAAAGTTTTATAATATAAAACTTAAAGGAGCTAGACAGATGAAAATTATTCGTTATCGCCATCAAGAAGCAGCACAATTAGCAGCTGTAACCGAAGAGGGAAAGATTTATCCGCTAATAGACGCAGATTTTATGGCGCTTCTCGAGCGTGCTGAGCAAGCAGGCATTACACCGCTGCAAGCGGTAGAAGCAGCAATAAGCAAGGCTCAGCCGATTGCCGAATGCATGGAGCAGTTGGAGCTGCTCGTTCCTATTGAAGCGCCGGAGGTTTGGGCGGCTGGCGTTACTTATGCGCGCAGTAAAGAGGCTAGAAATTACGAGGCGACCGGCGGAAAGCTGGATGCGCTTACGTTTTACGACAAGGTGTACGACGCTGAGCGTCCAGAGCTGTTTATGAAATCAACAGCAGCGCGGACGGTTGGTCCAAGTGATCATGTATGTCTCCGCAATGATTCCAAATGGCAGGTGCCGGAGCCAGAGCTGAGCCTGGTCGTGAACACTAAGGGAGATATCGTCGGTTATACAGTCGGCAATGATATGAGCTGCAGAGATATTGAAGGGGAAAATCCACTCTATTTGCCGCAAGCAAAAATGTGGAAAAGATCATGCTCGATCGGTCCGGCAATCCGTTTGGCTGAAACCGTTCAAGACCCTTACAAGCTGGATATTAACCTGCGCATTTACAGGAATGGGGAAAAGGTTGTCGATGAATCAGCCAGTACAGGGCAATTAAAGCGTAAATATGACGAGCTCGTTTCCTTCCTGCTGCGGGACAATGAGATATTTAACGGGACGGTTCTTATGACAGGCACTTGTATAGTTCCTCCTAATCAGTTCAGCCTGGAGGGCGGAGACCGCATTGAGATCGAGATTTCTGAAATAGGAACTCTAGTTAACACTGCAGCATGGGCTTGATGATACAAGCTATGAATTGAAAGATTCAAATGACAGATAGGGTTTAAGAGAAAGGTATAATAATATTTGAGAGGATGCGTTAAAATGAACGAACGACATGTTAAAAACTATATGAATGGACAGTGGAGAAGCGCAGACAGCAATGAGACGCTGACAAGTATTAACCCTGCTAATCGAAATGAAATCATAGGCTATATTCCAAGCTCAGGCAAATCAGATTTGAATGCCGCAGTGCAGGCTTCCAAGGAAGCAAGATTGGGCTGGAAAAAGCTTTCTGGCTCGCAGCGCGGTGATTTTCTGTTCCGTGCAGCTGATATTATGCAGAGCCGTGTGGATGAAATCGGCGAAATCATGACGAGGGAAATGGGCAAAACATTGCCTGAGGCGAAGGGAGAAACGTTACGGGGCATCGCTATTTTACGCTATTATGCTGGAGAAGGGATGCGCAAGGTTGGCGATGTTATTCCTTCCACTGATGCAGATGCCTTCATGTATACAACGCGCATGCCGCTTGGCTCCGTGGGTGTTATCTCACCTTGGAACTTCCCGGTAGCGATTCCGATCTGGAAAATAGCTCCCGCACTAATTTATGGAAATACGGTTGTATGGAAGCCTGCTACTGAAACTGCCGTAACCGCAGCTAAAATCATGGAATGCTTCCATGATGCAGGCTTGCCGGCCGGCGTATTGAACATGATTATTGGCAGCGGCTCTGTTATCGGCCAAGGCATTGCCGAGCATGAAGATATAAATGGCATTACATTTACTGGATCCAATAACGTCGGCAAGGCGGTAGGCCAGGCTGCACTGGCGCGCGGCGCCAAGTACCAGCTTGAGATGGGCGGCAAAAATCCTATCATTATTGCGGCTGATGCAAATCTCGACCTTGCCGTCGATGCGACGATAAGCGGAGGACTTCGTTCGACAGGACAAAAATGTACAGCAACAAGCCGTGTCATTGTCGTGAAAGAGATTTATGAGCAGTTCAAGGAGAAGCTTGTCGAGCGTGTGAAGGAGCTTAAAGTAGGCGACGGGCTTGACGCTGCTACTTGGATGGGACCTTGCGCCAATGAGAAGCAGATGGAAACGGTGCTGTCTTACATTGAAAAAGGCGTCGCTGAAGGGGCGGTTCTTCTGTACGGCGGCACGCGTCCTGAGAACAGCAGTTTGGATAACGGCTTCTATGTAACGCCTGCTATATTTGATAAAGTTACTTCTTCTATGTCTATCGCACAGGAGGAAATATTTGGACCGGTATTGGCTCTGATCGAGGCTGCAAGCTTTGAAGAGGCAATAGAGATGGCTAATGATACGGAATACGGGCTAAGCGCATCGGTCTATACCCAAAATATCGGAAAGATGCTAACCTTTATTCAAGATATGGAGGCTGGGCTTGTGCGTGTAAATGCGGAGACAGCCGGTGTTGAGCTGCAGGCTCCATTCGGCGGCATGAAGCAGTCAAGCTCGCATTCCAGAGAACAGGGACAGGCAGCCATCGAATTTTTCACTTCAATAAAAACGGTGTTTATTAAGCCATAAGGTGGATCGACATGAATGAAAAAATAGCGGGCATTATGGGAGAAGCTTCAGACAGCATTTATAGCATTTATACGCATGCGTCCGGGCCTGCCGGCGCTTTGCCGCTGACGCCGGAAATGCTTAAAAATTCGCCAAGCGGCGATTTGTTCGGATTGACCCAAAACGTCGGCATGGGCTGGAATCCAGCCCGGCTGCTTGGCAAGCAAGTATTAATACTCGGCACACAAGGCGGAATAAGGGATGAAGCGGGAAATCCAATAGCGCTCGGCTATCATACCGGACACTGGGAGATCGGCCTTCTAATGGAGGCAGCGGCAAAAGAAATAA
The DNA here is from genome assembly GCF_036541265.1 of Paenibacillus sp. IITD108. Taxonomy (NCBI): domain Bacteria; kingdom Bacillati; phylum Bacillota; class Bacilli; order Caryophanales; family Paenibacillaceae; genus Paenibacillus; species Paenibacillus sp. IITD108. The sequence continues at coordinate 15,725 of NZ_JAZHCT010000010.1, forward strand.
CGAAGAGCGGAGGCATTCCTTTTGCCGGCTATGTGAGCGACCCATGCGACGGGCGCTCGCAAGGCACGACGGGCATGTTCGATTCGCTGCCGTATCGCAACGATGCGGCAGTCGTATTGCGCCGCCTCATACGCTCCTTGCCTCAGCGGGCGGCAGTGCTCGGCGTCGGCACCTGCGACAAGGGACTGCCCGCCATGATGCTTGCGCTTGCTGGCTCGACACAGCTGCCAGGCGTAATCGTACCCGGCGGCGTAACGCTGCCGCCGACGCATGGCGAGGATGCCGGCAAAATTCAAACGATCGGGGCGCGCTATACGCATGGCGAGCTTTCATTGGAGGAGGCGGCTGATCTCGGCTGCAGAGCATGCGCTACCCCGGGCGGCGGCTGCCAATTTCTAGGCACGGCCGGAACCGCCCAAGTTGTAGCGGAAGCGCTGGGCATGACAGTGCCGCATGCAGCGCTCGCGCCTTCCGGGCAGCCGATCTGGGAGGAAATGGCCCGCCAATCAGCCCGCGCTGCACTCTATATGGCTGATGCGGGACTGACGACCGGCCATATCATTACGAAGCAGGCGATTGCTAATGCGATGGCAGTCCACGCCGCTTTTGGCGGATCAACCAATTTGCTGCTGCATATCCCCGCCATTGCACACGCTGCCGGTCTGGCTGTTCCAACAGCTGCAGATTGGGCGGAAGTAAACCGCAGCGTGCCAAGACTGGTCAGCGTACTGCCGAACGGACCTGAGCATCATCCGACAGTAATGGCGTTTTTGGCAGGCGGCGTGCCCGAGGTCATGCTGCATATGCGCAAGCTGGGCGTGCTTGATGAACAGGCGCTTACGGTAACGGGCAGTACGATCGGAGAGACGCTCGATTGGTGGGAGCAGTCCGAGCGCAGATACCGTATGCGCAAGCATTTGCAGGAGCATGAAGGAATTGACCCGGATCGCGTCATCTTTAGTCCAGAGCGTGCCAAGCAAGCAGGGCTAAACTCTACTGTTACGTTCCCTTCCGGCAATATCGCTCCTGAAGGCTCAGTTATTAAATCAACAGCTATCGATCCTTCGAAAGTAGATGCGAATGGCATTTTCCGTCATGTTGGCCGCGCCAAAGTATTTACGACAGAGAAGTCTGCGATCTATGCCATCAAAAATCAAGGCATTGCAGCAGGAGACATCATGGTGCTGATCGGAAGGGGTCCTTCCGGTACTGGAATGGAAGAAACGTATCAGCTTACGTCAGCCCTGAAGCATCTGCCTTTCGGCAAAGAGGTTTCACTTCTGACAGATGCCAGATTTTCAGGTGTGTCTACAGGAGCCTGCATAGGCCATATCGGGCCTGAAGCGCTTGCCGGCGGTCCAATCGGCAAGCTGCGCGACGGGGATTGGATCGATATTTTCATAGATTTGAACAAGCTTGAAGGTCATATTCATCTGGTAGGCTGCGGCGATCAGCCGGAATCGAAGGAAATCGGCGATGGCTTGCTGGCGATGCGTCAGGCTCATCCTGAACTCGCGAAGGACCCGGATCTGCCGGATGATACACGGCTATGGGCAGCTTTGCAGGCTGCCAGCGGCGGTACCTGGAAAGGCTGCGTGTATGATGTCGACCGCATAGTTGAGGTGCTGGAAGCAGGCATGCAGGCGATGGCGGATAAACAAGCAACGACCGAAAATGATGAAAGGTAGGAGAAGGCTATGATCAGCAACCCTATTTTGCGCGGATTTCATCCCGATCCTTCTATTGTTCGTGTAGGCGATGATTATTATATCGCTACGTCCACCTTCGAGTGGTTTCCTGGGGTGCTCATTCATCACTCCAAGGATTTGGTCCATTGGCGGCCGCTTACTACGGTACTGAATCGTGCCTCACAGCTTAATATGGAAGGCAATATCGATTCCGGGGGAGTATGGGCGCCTTGTTTAAGCTATTCTGATGGTATTTTTTATCTCGTATATTCGGATGTAAAGAGCCGGATGGGCGCCTTCAAGGATACGCCAAATTATTTAGTTACGGCTGCGGACATTATGGGTCCCTGGTCAGAGCCGGTATATTTGAACAGCAGCGGCTTCGACCCTTCCTTGTTTCATGACGATGACGGACGCAAATGGCTGGTCAATATGCTGTGGGATCACCGCAAAGGCACGAATTCCTTTGCCGGCACCGTGCTTCAGGAGTATTCTGCCGCTGAACAGCGCCTGATCGGACCGAAAAAAAATATATTCAGGGGTACGGAGCTGCGTCTTACGGAAGGGCCGCATTTGTACAAGCGCAATGGCTATTATTATTTATTGACTGCAGAAGGCGGTACACAGTATGAGCATGCTGTAACGATGGCTCGTGCAGCTTCACTTGAAGGCCCTTATGAGGTGGATCCGAAAAATCCTATTTTAACGTCAGCGGGAAGGCCGGAGCTGCTGCTGCAAAAGGCGGGACATGCTAGTCTTGTAGAAACGCAAACGGGCGAATGGTATATGGTTCATCTTGTCGGCAGACCGACAAGAGAGCGCTTCTGCACGCTCGGCCGTGAAACTGCGATTCAGCGCTGCTATTGGATGGAAGACGGCTGGCTAGCCGTTGAAGGAGAAGGCTCTCCACTTGAGCAGGTGCAGCCGCCGCAGCTTCCTGCCTATCCATTTCCAGTGCAGCCGGAGACGGATCATTTCAATGACGATGCGCTTGGGCTGCAGTGGTGCACGCTGCGTGTGCCAGCTGAGGAGCAATGGCTGAGTCTGACGGAACGGCCCGGCTATTTGCGGCTTCGAGGCCGCGAGTCGATGAGCTCTACGCATCGTCAAAGTCTTGTTGCACGCCGGCAGCAGTCGATGTACTGCGAAGCGGAAACCGAGCTGGAATTTGCCCCTGAGCATTTTCAGCAAATGGCAGGCTTGATTGTCTATTACGATATCCGCGACTATATTTATTTGCGCGTTACTCATCACGAGGAGCTTGGTACCGTCCTTGGACTTATTCAGTCCATTAATGGCGTTTACAATGAGCTGCTTGAGCAGGATATACCGATTGGCAGCGGCCCATTAGGTTTGAAGTTGAAAATCAATCGCGATCAAGCGAGCTTTATGTACAAAGAGCAAGGCAAGCAATGGCAGCCTGTCGGGCCTTCGCTCGATATCGTGCATCTATCGGATGAATGCTCCGATTACATTCGGTTTACGGGCACCTTTATCGGCATTTGCGCTCAGGATTTAAGCGGCGAAATGAAGCATGCCGATTTTGACTATTTTCGCTATTCAGAATTGGATTAGCACCATATGGAGTTGTTTCGCATGCAGCCGCGCTGCCGCGGGACAGCTCCCCTTTTCGTTATGGTATAATAAGCCGATATTTGCATCAGGCGGTGAAGCATCTTGCTGAAAAATCTTAAAATTAAAGAAAAGTTTTTTGTTATTCAATGTATTATGATGCTAATTGTGTGCGCAGTTACGCTCGCTGCCTTCCATACGATTGCAGAGAGCTATGAAAGCCAGATTTATGCGGAATCGGCAGAGATTTTGCAGCTTGCTTCTAAAACGATCGACAATGAGATGAAAAAGGTAGAGAAGCTGTCGTTTCAAATTAGTACGGATTCGCGGATCCAGCAATATTTGAGCGAAAGGCTTGATGAAAATGCTACGTACGAAAGCTTTAAAAATAAAGAAAACCTGGCCAACAGACTGCTGCTGTTTATGCATCAGGAAAACTACATTTCGTCATTGCGGATCGTAGATTCCCGCGGGGCTGCCGTCAATACCGTATTGTACAGCATTGCTGATCCGCCTGAGGATATGGAGCAGGTCGCTATTGCCGGGCAAGGTGAAAACAGGTGGATATACGGTGCGCCGGAATCGCAGCATTTAATTGCGGTCAGGCAAATAAAAGGAATGGAAAATTTAAATTTGGAGCATTACGGAGTGCTGATGGCCTGGATTGATATGGGCAAGCTGGTCAAGCAGCAGCTGGATTTATCGGGCAGCAAGCTGTTTTTTGTCGCCCAGCAGGACCGGTTTGTTTATTCCTCGCAGCAGGGCTTTTTTGAGGAAAGGCAGTTCCCTTTCCATCATAGCAATAAAGGCTACACGATCGAGGAAATTGCCGGAGCCAAATATTTGGTTTCCTACTTAAAATCTGAAAGCAATGATGAATTGACCTACTATAATATATTGCCGTATGAATCCATTGCCCAAAAAACGGAAGAGCTGCGCTCACTCGTTACGATACTGTTTGTTGCCTTGTTTGTGATCGTTATAATTGCAACCCGTATAACAGCCCACAGCATAACGAAACCGCTTGCAGCGCTTACTGAAAAAATTAAAATGGTGCAGCGGGGGAGCTTTGATGTCCCAGATACGCATCATTCCTTTGCAAATATGGATGAGACCGGGCAATTGCATCGTAACTTTAGAATTATGCTGGAAAAAATAAACGAGCTGTTCAAAGAAAATTATCAGAAGCAGATTGTTATCAAAGAAACGGAATATAAGGCGCTTGAAGCGCAAATCAATCCCCATTTTCTATACAATACGCTCGATACGATCAACTGGATGGCGCACATCAATAAGCAATCACAAATCGCTGAAATGGTGGAAGCGCTGGGACAAATGTTCCGCAGTATTATAAGCAAGAAAAAACAGCTGATTACGCTGGAAGAAGAGCTGCAAATTGTGAAGGATTATATTACCATTCAGCGCCATCGCTTCAACGAAAGATTAATATTTAAGCTCAAAGCAGATCAAGAGGCTATGCAGGCATTAATACCTAAGCTGACGATTCAGCCTTTGGTCGAAAACGCCATTCAGCATGCGCTCGAAATGATGAGCGAGCCGTGCACGATTGAGGTAGCTGTCCAGCTGCTTAGCCCGCCAGCTGACGATTTTTCAGTACGGGAAATCAAAATTTTGATCCGGGATAACGGTTCAGGCATGGAGCAGGAAGTGCTGCAAGGGCTGCGAAATGGAGAGGTGCGCTCAAAAAAAGCGGGCATTGGCATGTCCAATATTAACGAGCGTCTGGCCATTATGTTCGGCGAGCAATATCAGACGCGAATTGACAGTCAACTAAACAGAGGGACTTCGGTTACGATCATACTTCCCTACAAAGAAGGTGAGCAGGATGCTTAAGGTTTTACTGGTGGATGATGAGAAAACGATACTGCAGGGCATCTCGATGCTGGTTGAATGGGAAAAGCTTGGTACAGCCTTGATTGGCACAGCGATGAATGGAAGTCTGGCTTATGATATGGTGCTGCAGGAGACGCCAGACATTATTATTACAGATATAAAAATGCCGATTATGAACGGCCTGGAGCTGATCAAAAAGGTGAAACATGTTAAACCTAAAGTTAAATTCATTATACTGTCCGGCCATGAGGAATTCGATTTTGCGAAGCAAGCGATGGAATTTGGCGTACAGCACTATTTGCTGAAACCTTGCAATCCGCAAAAAATTTCCACCGTGCTCGACTGTATGACAAAGGAAATTGCCATCGAGCATAAAAAAGAAAGCGACCTGCAGCAAACGATGTATCAGCTTGAAAAAGTGAAGCCGCATGCCGAGGAGCAATTTTTGCGCGAAATGCTGATCAATCGCAGCTATGGCGAGCAGGAATGGGCGGAACATATCCAAATGAATCACCGGTCGAAGGCACCGGAGGCCGTAAAGCTGCTTGTGCTGCAAATTGAGCGGACGAGCGAGCATATGTATTTGTTTGCGCTGAAAAATATATTAGTAGAATTGCTGGAGCGGACAAGCAGCTTTCTGCTCAGCACGTTGCTTGACGGAAAGGTCGTAATTGCAGTAAACGATCAGCAAAATAGCGAGCTTATTCCTGTGCATCAGCAAGCGACGTCAATTTTTGAAGCTTATTACAAGTACAAAGCTTTAGCCGTGATCAGCCGTTCTGGAGCAGTAGGCGAGCTGCGCAGATTGTATAAAGAAGCCGAGCTTTCCTTGAAGCACCATTTCTTCTATGGCGAGGGCAGCGTGATTGCGGAGGAACCGCAAATTCAAGGGGGCAAGCACATCACCGGCGGATCAGTCAGCGAGGCTGAAGATAACAATGCCGCATTGCAGGAGGCAGATTTGAAGCAGCTGGCGGCGGCTGTTCGCAGCGGCGACTTATTGACGGCAACCGGCCTGGTTGAGCAGTCGTTTGCTTCAATGGCAGAGTGCAATTTTTCAATCGAGCAGATCAAGAGAGAAGCGGCAGCGCTGTATATGGCTGTAATCAAGCAAGCTGACGCCAATGAGCAGGAGTCATTGTATAAGCAGATTATGGAGCTGCAGGAGCTTCAGACGCTCGTGGAAATGAAAAGCTGGATAAAGGATGCAGCAGAGCAAATCATTGAGCAGTTTTTTAACGATGACGACAATGCTCACAATGACATTGTGAGAAATATGCTGCGCTACGCTAGAGAAAATATAGCCGATGAATCATTCTCTCTATATAAGCTGGCTAATGAAATGATGTATATGAATGCGGATTATATCGGGAAGCTGTTCCGCCGGCATACCGGCCATCGTTTTAAGTCTTACATCGTCATTATGCGGATGGATCGGGCGAAGAAGCTGATCGATCAGGCAGAGGATATAAAAATGAATGAAATTGCAGAGCAGGTCGGCTTTGGCAACAATCCCAAATACTTTAGCCAGGTGTTTAAAAAGGAGACAGGCTATACCCCTTCCGAATACAAAAAACGCGGGCTGCAATAGACTGTTTTTTTAACCTTTTAGGACGGATTTATGGGTTCTTTACGCGCTGCTCTCATTCTATAATGAGCACAAGCAACATAAAGCAAGCTACTTAGAGGAGGGTATAACGTGTTCAAAAAAAGATGGGGCATCGCGTTAGTATCAGTCATGACAACAGCTGCGATGCTGACAGGCTGCGGAGGCGCCAATACAGGAGGGGCTGGCAGCAGTGCCGAGCCACAGAGCAGCAACAGCGGCAAAGATTCAAATCAAGAAGTCAAGCTTAGTGTAAGCTGGTGGGGATCACAGGCCCGCCATGACGATACGCTCAAAGTAATCAGCATGTATAAAGAGCAAAACAGCCATGTAACAATTGAACCCGAATTTTCAGGCTTTGCTGGATATTGGGAAAAGATGGCTGCGCAAGCGGCAGGAAACAATTTGCCAGACGTCATGAATCAAAACTTCGGCGATTATTTGACGCAGTACACAGAGAGAGGCTTGCTGGCGGATCTGACTCCTTTTATTGAAAGCGGTTTAATAGATGTGTCGCATATTGATGATGCTGTGCTTGATCTTGGCCGCTTAGACGGCAAGCTGGTCGGAATTCCGCTTGGCTTGAATGGCTATGGCACGATCTACGATGCGGAAATGTTCAAAAATGCCGGCGTTCCGGAGCCGGAGCTGGGCTGGACTTGGGCAGATGCTACAGAGGCAGCCAGAAAAATGAAGCAGAATACGCCTTACGGCGTTCATAATATGGAAATCCATAACGTAGCTGAAATCGTGCTTCGCCAGCATGGAGCGCGCATCTTTAATCAGGATGGAACGGCACTTGGCTATGAGGATGACAGCATCATCGAGAACTTGCTGGCGCTTAAGCTGAATTGGATCAAGGAAGGGCTTGCGCCTACGCTTGATGTTAATATGCAGCATGATACACCGGAAAATAAGCTGATCGTGCTTGGCAAGCTGGGCATGGAATTCGGCTGGTCAAGCGGCATCGCGGGCACTTCCGAAAGCGCCAAGCGTCCGCTTAAGCTCGGTCCGCTGCCAAGTGATACAGGAGAGTACGGCGGTTTCCTTCGTCCGGGCATGTTCTTCTCGATTCCGGAAAGCTCGAAAAATAAAGAAGAGGCAGCCAAATTTATCAATTACTTCGTAAATGATCTTGAGGCCGGTAAAGTATTGCGTGCTGATCGCGGCGTTCCTGTCAATTCACAAATTCAAGAAGCGCTGAAGAGCGAAGTGGACGATGCTACTTTGCAGGCGTTTGAATATGTAGAGTTTTTAACAAAGCATGGCGGTCCGATTGACAAAAACCATCCGAAATCAGCAACAGAGGTTATGAATGCGCTGAAAGAGATTGATGAGCAGGTGTTGTATGAAAGAATGACGCCTGCCGAGGGCGCAAAGGAATTTAGAAAGAAAGCGGAGCAAATCTTGTCCAGATAATAACGGAATATGCTGTGCAGCTGCGCCCTGAATTCGTTATGGAATTCAGGGCGCAGCATAATCAGGCGGTGCATAGCTCTAGAAAGCGGTGATCTTATGGCAGCGAGCAATAACATCAAAAAAGTTAAAAGTAGCAAAGGCTATTCCAATTTGTCCGGCTATTTGTTTATTTCTCCTTTTTTAATCGGATTTATTGCGCTTAATGTGTTTCCTATCGGCATGTCCTTATATTTATCCTTTACCAGATATGATCTGCTTGGCGCCCCGGAATGGGTCGGCATGGATAACTTTATTCGAATGTTTACCAATGATGAGAAGTTTTGGACTTCGCTAAAAGTAACCTTTTTTTATGTTTTTACAGCAGTTCCCTTCCGATTATTGTTTGCACTTGGCGTAGCTATGCTGCTGGCGCGGCTTATAAGAGGGGCGGGCTTTTACCGGACGGCTTTGTATTTGCCTTCCATCATAGGCGGCAGTGTTGCCGTTGCGGTCATGTGGAAGCAGCTGTTCGGCAATGAAGGTGCAATTAACGGCATTATGGGCATGCTGGGGCTCCCGACCAGCTCATGGCTCGGCAATCCGGATACGGCAATATGGACGCTCATTTTGCTGTATGGCTGGCAGTTCGGATCAACCATGCTCATTTTTTTAGCGGGGCTAAAAAATATTCCGGTTTCCTTCTACGAAGCAGCCAGTGTGGATGGCGCCAATAAATGGTACCAGTTTACTAGAATAACGATTCCGCTGCTGACGCCGGTTATTTTATTCAATGTCATTATGCAATTAATAAGCGGATTTATGTCCTTTACATCCAGCTTTGTTATAACGAAGGGCGGGCCGCTCGACAGCACACTGCTCTATGTACTTTATATGTATCAGCGCGGCTTCGTTTATTTTGAGATGGGCTATGCATCGGCAATGGCTTGGATCATGCTCATCATTATCGCAATTTTCAGTGCGCTCGTGTTCAAGAGCTCCGCGCATTGGGTGCATTACGAGTCAGGAGGCGACAAGTGATGATTGAAAGCAAAGCGACTAAAATTACTCGTCAAGTGACAGTCTTCATTCTGACAGCCTTTATGCTTTATCCGCTTATATGGATGATCAGCAGCTCGCTTAAGGAAAGCTCGCAGGTGTTTGTTGAAGCACAGTCGTTAATTCCAAAGGGCTGGCACTTTGAAAACTATGTAAACGGCTGGAAAGGCTTTGGCGGCATTACCTTTACTACTTTTTTCTCAAATACATTTTTTGTCGTTATCGTATCTACGATAGGCAGCATTATTTCTTCAACGCTCATTGCATACGGCTTCGCTAGAATCCGTTTTGCTTGGCGTAACGTCTGGTTCGTCTGCATGCTGCTGACGATGATGCTTCCGTTCGAGGTTATTATGATCCCGCAGTACATTATGTTCAACTGGTTCGGCTGGATCAACACTTATTACCCGCTCATACTGCCAACGTTTTTCGGCGTTCCATTTTTTGTGTTTTTGACGATGCAATTTATTCGATCCATTCCGTATGAGCTGGATGAGGCGGCAAGAATTGACGGCTGCAACCGCTTTGAAATTTTTTACCGGATTACGATTCCGCTTATCGTTCCCGCTCTTATGACCTGCGCTATCTTTTCATTTTATTGGAGATGGGATGATTTCATGGGGCCGTTGTTATACTTGAGCTCCCCGACGAAATACACGCTGGCGCTGGCGCTTAAAATGTTCTCGGACCCTGAAGCCGTTACGGATTGGGGCGCATTGTTTGCCATGTCAACGTTAAGCTTATTGCCTGTAACGATCATATTCTTTAGCTTTCAGCGTTATATTGTGGAAGGAATCAGCACGAGCGGCTTGAAGGGTTAATTCTAGAAACATTAATAGGAGGGTGAGCCATGATTAAGGTAGCGATTATTGGACTTGGAGCTATAGCTCCTTCTCATATTAAAGCTTACAAAGAGCTTAATGAGCATTATGAAATTGCAGCGCTATGCGATATTTATTTAGAAAAAGCACAGCAAACGGCAGCGGAGTACGGCTTGAACTGCGAAATATATCAAGATGTTCAACAGCTGTTCGCAAGAGGGGACATTGATCTAGTATCGATTTGTACGCCTCCTTATACGCATGCTGAGCTTGCCATATCGGCGATGAAGGCAGGCCTTCATGTGCTGGTAGAGAAGCCGATGGCCTCCTCGCTGGAGGAATGCGATGCGATGAACCGCACAGCTGCTGAAACAGGCAAGCTATTGTCCGTAGTTGCACAAAACCGCTTCCGAACGCCAATGATGAAGCTAAAGCAGGTGCTTGACAGCCAGCTCATTGGACAGGTTGTCCATGCACAGGTCGATTCCTTCTGGTGGAGGGGGCATAGCTATTACGACCTATGGTGGAGAGGCACCTGGGAAAAAGAAGGCGGTGGCTGCACCCTTAATCATGCTGTGCATCATATTGATATTTTTCAATGGATGAACGGCATGCCGCAAGAAGTAACCGCGCTGATGAGCAATACGTCGCACGATAACGCTGAAGTAGAAGATTTGTCGATTGCCGTATGCCGGTACAACAATGGCAGCATGGCGCAAATTACTAGCTCAGTCGTACATCACGGACAGGAGCAGCAGCTCATTTTTCAAGGGAAAAAGGCCAGAGTGTCCGCACCTTGGAAAGTAAATGCTTCGATTTCGAAGCCAAACGGTTTCCCTGAAGTAAATAATGAACTCGAAGAGAAACTGCAGCAGCTGTACAACAGTTTGCCTGAGCTGCAGTATGAAGGCCACACGGGTCAAATCTATGATATAGCAAGAGCTATTAAAGGCGAGAAGCCATTGCTTGCTGACGGGCAGCAGGGACGGCAAACGGTTGAGCTAATTACAGCTATTTACGAATCAGCCAGCACGGGGCAAGCGGTGAAGCTGCCGCTAGGCAGCAGCAGCTCATTTTACAGCAGAGAAGGAATTATTAAGAACGCCAAATATTTTTATGAGAAAACGAGCAGCGTAACCAGCTTTGCAAGCAATGAAATTACAACGGGTGATGAAAAGTAAGGAGCGGGCAGGATGGATAAAAAAGATGGCATGAATTATGCGCCGAAAGGCAACAAAAGCAGTGTCGTTGCGGAAGGCGAATTTAAGTTTGGCGTGATCGGACTGGATCATGGCCATATTTATGGCATGTGCAACGGCCTATTGGAGGCAGGCGGCGAGCTGGTCATCGTCTATGACCCGGATTCAGACAAGCTTGCCAGCTTTCAGCAAAAATTCCCGCAAGCCGCAATAGCTGCTTCCGAATCAGAGGTGCTGGAGCATAATGAGCTGCAATTAATTGCCTCTGCGGCTATTCCTTCCGAGCGCTGCGGTATAGGGCTTCGCGCGCTGGAGCATGACAAGCATTATTTTGCCGATAAGCCGTCCTTTACTACACTCGAGCAAATTGAGCTCGCGGAGCGCAAAACGGCGGCAACCGGGCTGAAATGGGGCGTATATTTCAGTGAGCGCCTGCATGTCGAGGGAGCTGTATTCGCGGGCCAGCTTATTGAGGATGGGGCGATTGGACGCGTCGTCAATGTAATTGGCACAGGTCCTCACCGCATCCATGCGCCTTCAAGGCCGGATTGGTTTTTTGAGCATGATCGCTATGGAGGCATTCTATGCGATATCGGCAGCCATCAAATCGAGCAATTTTTGCATTATGCCGGAGCGAAGGACGCCCGTGTGCTGCACAGCAAGGTAGCTAATTATCACTTTAAGCAGTATAAAGGCTTTGAGGATTTCGGAGATGCAACACTTGTGGCTGATAACGGGGCAACCTTCTATTTTCGCGTAGACTGGCTTACTCCGGAAGGTCTTGGCACTTGGGGGGATGGCCGGGTTCTAATCATGGGTACAAACGGCTACATAGAAGTGCGCAAATATATCGATATTGCTGCAAGGTCAACAGGAAATCATGTTTATTTGGTTAACGGGCAGGGAGAGCAGCATTTTGAAGTAACCGGCAAAGTTGGCTATCCATTCTTCGGCGCTTTTATAAAAGATTGCATTGACGGAACGGACAATGCGATGACACAAACGCATATCTTTACAGCCAGCCGCTTATGCATAGAAGCGCAGCTGCAGGCTATCGTAGTTGAAAGTTAATAAAAATAAACACAAGCTAGCTTTTTTTACAGGCTGGCTTGTGTTATTTTTTTGTATTCCTTGGCTTAGCCTTTTTATTCGAATTTGCAATTAGCGGCTTGGAACGAACTGCTGCAGTCTTGGGTTCATTACCGCTTTCTGTAGACGGATTCGGGTAGCAAGAGCTTATTAATCGGATCGTTTGCTGTAAAATTTGCCGATTAGTTTTAGCAGAGAAAGGGAATCTTCGCATAACCTGGACAAGCAGCTTTTTAACATCTACCTGAGAGGGAGTTTTATTTTGTGGAAACGCTGCAGCATTGTAAGTAATAGGAATATAAAAATGAGGTTGGAAGAAAGAGCTGCATATACTCGATATGGCCAGTGAGAGCTTTGTCATTTGCTCTTCTAGCAAGCGATTTAATTCAGCAGCTTCGATCTTTGATTGTTCAAAAATGAGCTGGGCTAGAGCCGCGATCCAATCTAATTTTAATTGATACAGCTTCTCTATTTGAATTTGATATTTTGCAAAAGAATTCTCTGAAGCAGACGGGCTCCAAATTTCAAGCGTCGTGTTTATTTTTCGAAAGGTGACCCATTTCAGCATAAGCAGCGAGTCTATCAAATATAGCTGCGAGGCATTAAAAGCGATCAGCTCCTGCAAGTTTACTTTGCTGTTATCGAATACATTATTTTGAATAAAAACTAGCACCTGCTCAATATTAGCTGAAATCAATCCTTGCAGAGCAGCGATTTCATGGCTGATCGCAGCAATGGCCCATTCGGCATTCGATTCGTTATTCTTCATAGTTATCTTCGTCGTAACGCCCGCATTTGCAGCATTGCTCAAAGTCGTGATTGCAGCTGGAGCCGCATACATCTGATTCCTGGCTATAATGGCCCGGATCGTCATAAAACGTATCGATTATTTTCATAATATCGCCAAGCTTATGCAGCATAAGCATTTGATTAGTAAGAATGCCCCGCATCATCTTCTCGACACTTGTGTTAACTGTAATAGCGTCTTTTAACGATAAGGACTTATCTTTCAGAAAGTGCTGAATCTTTTCAGCTTCAGCATTAATGATGTGTGAGAAGCTGATATCTTCAAGCGCTATGGAGGTTAGCAATAAGTTAACGACATCTTCGCGATTAAGAATAATATCTGGTTTAATGTCCGGAATGTTGGGCATTGACATACAATCACACCTCATCATTTTAATGGGCTAGATTTGCTTCTTAACATGCATATGCAGTCAGCGGCTGAAACTTGTCTAACTATGCTAATTGTTTTGTAACGCCTCTACTAGGAGGCTGGCACTTTTTTTGTACTTGCACTTCTGGGCGAATACCTACATACACTATATAACTGCACTGTTTATAGAGAGAAACATAAACGGTAAACTGGCCTGGAGGTGTACGACAAATGGGATTGTTTACAACAATAGCTTTATTTATTAAACAGCTATCGTTACTTGTATCGTATGTGAAGAACAATGCCTTTCCACAGCCTTTAAAAGAAGAGGAGGAAGCAAAGCATCTGGCACTGATGGCTGAAGGAAATGCGTATTCGAGGAATTTGCTTATTGAACATAACTTGCGTCTAGTGGCACATATCGTCAAGAAATTTGATAATACGGGCGAGGATTTGGAGGACTTAATCAGCATCGGCACGATTGGGCTGATTAAAGCGATTGAGAGCTTTCAGCCCGGTAAAGGCACAAAGCTGGCCACTTTTGCAGCCCGTTGTATTGAAAATGAAATACTTATGCACTTACGTTCGCTCAAGAAGGTTCGCAAGGACGTCTCCTTGCATGATCCGATCGGAACGGACAAGGAAGGTAATGAAATTACTTTGATCGATATATTAGGCACAGATACGGACGACGTGGCGGAAAAGGTGCAGCTGAAAATTGAAAAAAGTAAAATCTATAAAAACCTGGACATACTCGATGATCGCGAAAAGGAAGTAGTGATCAGCCGTTTTGGATTAATTACTGGCGGAGAAGAACGCACGCAGCGCGAAATCGCGAAGGAATTGGGCATCAGCCGCAGCTATGTGTCACGGATAGAGAAGCGGGCGCTGATGAAGCTGTATCATGAGTTCTATAAGGTGAAGCGGTGAGTTGAATGGCAGTGATCAGCCTATGAGCGTGAGATATGTATTCTCATGCTTATGGGCTATTAATGTTAGTAGCAGGAACTATGGTTCCGACTTATGTAACATGTCACATGTTATGGTATACTCAAGCTACATATAACGAAATCGGCGGTGATAAAGATGATGAACCGAACAAAAGGTTTAGCTAAATTAATTCGTTTAACGGGTGATCGTGCGAAATTGGATGCGAAAGCAAATGGTACGTACATTGTATATAAGACGTCGGATGGGCAATTTGTGAAAGAATATAGTACAGGCAAGATTGAACCAATGAATGAACGGGAGCTCTATCATGAATAAGACAGTTGCAACGATGTTCGTGTTCGCTGGTAATAATGGAAGTGGGAAGAGTACAATACGTAATTTGATTGTAGATCGACTTGGTGTAAGTGTTAACATTGATCCTGATGCTCTAGCTCGTAAAATCGATCAGCTACACCCAGAGAAATATAGGGTAACTGCAGGAAAGGAAGCCATAAAATTAGCCAGAGAATGTATTCGAAATAATAGGGATTTCACAGTCGAGACGACCTTAGCAGGTGGTAACGTTATTCGTCAAATGCGTGAAGCAAAAGAAAGTGGCTTCGAGATTTTTATGTTCTATGTAGGACTAGGAGATGTACGACTTAATATTGAGCGTGTTGCTACTCGCGTGAAAAACGGTGGCCATCATATTGAGTCAGAGGACATCATTAGACGTAGCGTAACGAGTATGGAGAATCTTTTGGTTCATCTGGATCTAATTGACCACCTCGTCGTTATTGATAATAGTAAAGCAGATGGTGAAATTATACTGGAAGCAGATCATGAAATCATCAAATATCATGTGAAGGTTTCTCCTGAATGGGCTCAACGCATTGAGCAACATTTGATATTAAGGAATAATCACAAATAAAACCGAGCGCTGAAAGGTCACAGTGTTCGGTTTATTTTGTTTGTATTGTGATCCTGGTACATTAAATCAAGTAGCCGGTATTAATAATACAAAGATAAAATTATTTAACAAGTACCCATGATATCAAACATATTGAAAGATATACAGTAAAGGGCTAATTAAAGCGATTGAGAGATTTCAGACCGATAAAGGCACAAAGCTGGCCACTTTTGCAGCCCGTTGTATTGAGAATGAAATACTTATGCACTTACGTTCGCTCAAGAAGGTTCGTAAGGACGTCTCCTTGCATGATCCGATCGGAACGGACAAGGAAGGTAATGAAATTACTTTGATCGATATATTAGGCACGGATACGGACGATGTGGCGGAAAAGGTGCAGCTGAAAATTGAAAAAAGTAAAATCTATAAAAACCTGGACATACTCGATGATCGCGAAAAGGAAGTAGTGATCAGCCGTTTTGGATTAATTACTGGCGGAGAAGAACGCACGCAGCGCGAGATCGCAAAAGAATTGGGCATCAGACGCAGCTATTTGTCACGGATAGAGAAGCGGGCGCTGATGAAGTTGTATCATGAGTTTTATAAGGCGAAGCGTTAAATCCAACAATTTTGATAAGGCCGGCGATGCCGGCTTTTTTATTGTTTAGGAAATTATGCATCAGTTAAAATTGTGGATAAGTATGTCGGAATAATTAGGGGGGATAAAGACGGCGTACGATGCGGCTGTGAGTTCGAATTGCTCCTAATGATGCAGACAATAATGACCGTTAGCGCTCATATTTCGCTAACTTCTACTTTCTAGCGGACAGAAATGTCCGTTAGCGGGAAAAAAGCTAGAAAATTCGGCGGAATGTTCTTCTAATGGTCATAAGTGTCCGCATACACAACAAAAAGACTGCTTTTTTGGTTCTAACGGTCATGGATGTCCGCACCGCAAATAACATCGCATTGTTTGTTCTTTGCACACGATGACGGCAAGTTAGGTCACCGATTGGTGATTTTGTTCTTTTTATACGCGCATCTTAGTTTTAAAAAAGGTAAGGATTTGTCGATAGATATATTGTTCAGACTTACTATTAAACTGTTAACTGGATGGAAGTGATGGAGGAATAAAGAAAACAATCATGATAGTTATCATGATAATTACATCATTTATTATTGGTGTTAATAATTTAATATGGTTAGTTGAGTTTGTTTTTGCGATAACAGGTACATTCAGACCACAGCCCAATTACCTTCATGCGAGTTTACATGTAGGCTTTATACTTTTACCATCAATTTTATATTTATTTTTTATAAAAAAAATATTGAAAGCTCCTGTAATTATGAATATTATAATTATCATTTTGTCGATGTTATTTACCTATTTCATTAATTATCGAAGTGAACATACTGAGCATACTCTAAAATTAGTTTCTCAAATAATGTATTATTCGATCGAGGTAACTTTTGCAGCTCGTTGTATTGAGAGCGAGATACTTATGCATTTACGTTCGATCAAGAAGGTTCGCAAGGATGTCTCCTTGCATGATCCGATCGGGACGGACAAGGAAGGCAATGAAATTACTTTGGCGGTTATTATTGTGCTAACAGTATCAAAATTAGATAGTGATACAATCGAAAAGCTCAGCCGTCTATTTGAGACGATGGCTGGGCTTTTGTGTTTACCGAAGGTTTGCAGGCCACAACTTCAACCGCCATGTAAATGAGGACACAAGGGGTGACAAACCTTGCTGTTATGCGGTTTTTTTGACAATGTGCAAGTATTGTCACTTACATGCAGCTATTGTTTCTCCCTATAATTGGAGTTGAAAATACATCCAACAGGGGGTCGCTATGAAGCTGAAATCGAAGAAGTTATTGGGATCAGTGATGTTGATTGCAGTTGCCGCCACGGTATTGTCGGGCTGCGGCAGCAGCAATAAAAAGGAAGGAGAGCAGGAGGAAAAGCTTAAAATTCAATTTATGGTTCCATCCTATGCGGACGTGCCAAATATGAATGATGAATACTGGAGCCATTTTCAGAAGAAAAATGCTGTAGAGCTTGATATCGAATGGATACCATCGGGAGATTACGATACAAAGTTTGATCTCGTACTTTCGTCGGGCAATATTCCTGAGGTTATTGTTGCTAATAATATTACTCGTCCGACTTTGCAAAATGCGGTAAAGCAAGGGGCGTTTTGGGACTTAACGCCGTTTCTGGATGATTTCAAACAGTATCCGAATTTAAAAAATAACAGTTTTGAAGCCGTTTGGGATTATGTGAAAACGGATAATAAAGTGTTTGGCATTCCTAGAAATCGTCCTCAAATCGACATTGGCATAAAAATGCGGAAGGATTGGCTGGATAAGCTGAATCTACAGGTTCCTACAACGCTCGAGGAATACCGTACGGTGCTGAAGACTATCGTTGAAGGTGACCCAGACGGCAATAATCGCAACGATACGATCGGACTTATCGGCCACGGCACGATGAGCAGCTTTTTCTCGGACAGCGATGGCAGCTTCTTGGCAGCCTTTGGCGGTTTAGATCCAATCTATGATGATCATGGCGGTATTATTAATAAGTTTTTAACGCCTAATTATACGGATTTGATTCGTTATTTCCGTCAGCTATACGAAGATGGCATATTGGCACAGGATTTCTCCGTCGTGAAGCAGACGCAGGCGGAAGAAATTTTTACAACGGGCAGAGCCGCTTCTTACGGACGAAATGTATGGCGTGACTTCACCTTTGAGCAAAGTATTCAAAAGGTACAGCCCGAAGCAGAGGTTATATCCTTGCCTCCAATGAAAGGTCCAGGGGGCAGCAGCGTGCAGCTTTCCGTTCCTTTCTCCGGCGCGTTCTATATATCCAAAAAAGTGTCTGAGGAAAAAGTGAAGCAAATATTGCAGTTCTTTGAACGCACGACAACGATGGAGGAAACAGACTATAACTATTACGGTCTGCAAGATATTCATCATACGCTCGCGGATGGGCAGCCTCAGCTGACTGAGCTTGGAAAGCAGCAAGTAACGGCTAATGGCACCGGGGCGATCTTCCCGCTAGCCTACAATAACAAAATGAAGGTTGTTAATCCAGCTGCGCCAAAATCTTATAATGATGCAAAAGAACAATCAGTAGCTAATTATGCGGAAGTAGGAAGAATAGATTTCTTCGCCATTATTAATTCGGATACCTGGACATCCATTTGGCCGAAATATCAATCCGATTGGCAGTCCATGGCAGTTAAAGCGATTGCTGGCCAAATTACGATGGAGGAATACGAGGCTTATATTAAACAGCTTAATGAAAATCCAGAGTTTCAAGAGGCTTATCAGCAGTTTGCTGCAGATTACAGTATGAAATTTCCTAAGTAATAAATAGACCATTTACGAAAAGCGGTGTAATTTTAACTTGATCTGTTTGACAGCGCTTTCTATTATTAGATTAATAGAGCAATCTGCTGCAAATTACACCTGATGAAATGGGGAGAATCAATGGCTGGTTGGAAAAAGGCATTTGTTCAATTGCTTTCAGCGTTGAAGCGAGCAAATTCAAGAAGCTACTTTTTGAAGCTGATCTGGTTTGGATGTATTTCTGTTTGTGTTCCAGTTATTTTGGCTAGTGTCGTTTACTATCAATATTCCATGAATAAAATGGAGAAATATATTCATTCCGAGAGCACGGCTTCACTATCAGCGATGCGTGATCGCGCAGAGCGAGTGCTGCAGCAAATCGAACAGGAGTCGCTCCAATTAGCCAATGATGCTTTTCTTCAGGATTCACTAGCAGGGGGAGCACAACCATCCGTGCTTACGAAGACAGAGCTGTTAAAGAAAATCGCGCTAGTTAAAAATTTTAATAGTTTTATCAACGAAATCTATTTATATAGTTCAAGTGATAACCTGGTGCTATCGAATGAATACGGTGCAATTGCCAAAGAGGATTATCGCACGAGCAGCCATTTGGATGAGCTGCTGCAAAGCAATCATCCTACCCAGTGGACGAAAACGACAGGCAGGGAAGGGTTCATTACTTTTTCCAGAGCGCTGCCGCTTATCGGCACAGAAGGCCCTAAGGGAATACTTGGGTTTGAAATTGAAACAGCAGCACTAAGCAAATTTATGGAGACAGACACGACGCTTGTCGCCGCTAATCAAGAGCTGATGATTGTGAAGCTGAATGATCCTTTTGGCTCTGAACGAAGATCGGAGCAATTTCTTGAATCCTTAACGAGTCTGCCAGCCATTGAGAAGATTAGAGAATCAGACAAAAGTGCCGATTTCTTCGTAGCGGAAGGAATCGACGGCAAGCAAGCCCAGTACCGTTTTGTTAAAAACGTATTTTCAAGAACGTATATTTCTGTCGTACCGGAACAAATCATTACAGATCAGTTAAGCTGGATTCGGCAGCTGACTGCTTTTATTATCGTTGTATTTGCGGCGATTGGCATATTGCTTACTTATATTAATTCCCGGAGAGCCTATACCCCAATTGAACAGCTCATTCAGCACAGCCGTCAATTACGGGATGATCAATCAGGGCAGTTAACAGATGATCTTGGTGTTATTCAGCAATCGCTTGATTATTTAAGCGGAGAAACTAAAAAGCTGGAGTCTTATATGCAGTCGCTTGAGCCTTCATTAAGAGAAAAGTTTCTCTATCAGCTGCTTAGCGGAGATTATCGCGGAAACCAATCATTATTGCAGGATTGCGAAACATACGGAATGGAAATGAACAATACCTACGTAACCTTATTGGTTGAAGCTGAGAACATATATAAGGAAAAAAGGTTTATGCCGGAGGAGAAAGGAATCGTTGCTTTCTCGCTAGCGAATGTCATGCAGGAAATATTGTCTGGGCGGGATATAGTCGATATGAAGGGCTTTGTCATTCCCTTTCAAGGCCGAGGCGCTGCCATATTGCAATTCAAGCCTGATCGCTCTGATGATGTTATACGCCAGCATATACAGCAATATGTACACGCGATCATCGATGCGTTTCGTCATTACTTGGCCTTTGAGGTTACGGTAGGAATAGGTCGGTCCTATTCGCATATAGCTGACGTTCCAGTGTCCTGCAATGAAGCGGATCACGCGCTGCAATACCGATTATTCCGTGAGTCAGAGCAGGTGCTCTTTATTGACGAGGTTGAGCAGGTGAAATCACAGTCCTTGCTTCGTTACCCGTCTGAGCTGGAGACTGATATATTAGATGCGCTTAAACAGGATGATTTGCAGCAGGCAACTGAGCTTTTCGAGAAGTTTATTGCCACGATCCATAGCTCGCAATCCTATGCTTTTATTTATCAAAGCTATCATGTTTTTTTATCGAAATTCATTATAAGCATGGAAGCGCAGGGAGCGAGCAGCAATGAAATTATTGCTCATAATTTGTTCGGTCAGCTGAGAAGCATGCAAACTTCAGACGAGATGAAAGAGTGGTTCAAGCAGAAGCTGTTTCCGTTATTCAGCTGGCTGACTGCTAGCGAGCGTGAGTCAAGCGGCGATTCCGCTATTGAGTGGATATGCAATTATATCGAGCAAAATTGCGGGCAGGATTTATCTCTTGTTCACTGCGCAGATAAAATCGGTGTAAGTCCATCTTATTTAAGCAGGCTGTTCAAGAAAAAAACCGGAAAAAACTTTTTGGAATTCGTAGTAGAAACCAAAATGGAAGAAGCCAAAAGGCTATTGAAGGATACAGACGGCAATATTTCTTTAATTGCGGAGGCAGTCGGATATTCGGAGCGGAATTTTATTCGTGTATTTCAACGATATGTGCATACGACTCCAGGAAATTTTCGTACACTGTATCGCTAGCTCAACACTATATGGCTAAAAAAGGTGGAGTGATGATATGAAAATTAAACGGATTGAGACGTTTACGAAGAAGCAGCTTTCCATTGTACGAGTTACAACGGAGGATGGTATGCAGGGTTACGGGCAAATCGCGCCCTACCACGCCAATATATCTGCCTTGGTGCTTCATCAGCAGGCAGCGCAGCATGCGCTTGGCGCCGATGCTAACGATATTGCAGCTGTAGCTGAAAAAATCATACGCGAGGAGCATAAGTTTCCAGGCTCCTATATTTGCAGGGCTGCAGGAGGCATTGATACCGCGTTATGGGATTTGTTGGGGAAGCGTGAAGACAAGAGCGTTGCTGAATTGCTGGGAGGAACAGTCAAAGAAATTGCTGTATATGGCTCCAGCATGAAGCGCAATATTAGCCCACAGGCTGAAGCTGAACGAATTATGCGCCTGCAGGCTGAGCGGGGGATCGAAGCGTTCAAAATTCGTATCGCCAATAACTTTGGCAATGATGTAGATGTTTACCCGGGCCGCTCCGAGGAGGTGGTACGGGCTGTTCGCTCGGCAATCGGAGACAAAGGCTTATTATTCGTCGATGCCAATAGCGGATATACGCCACAAAAAGCTATCGAGACGGGGAAGATGCTCGAGCAGTACGGAGTGACGCATTTTGAAGAGCCTTGCCCGTATATGGAACTGGAATGGACAAAGCAGGTTGCTGATAAGCTTGATATTCCGGTAACAGGCGGCGAGCAGGATACTGACCTGGCACAGTTTAGACGAATGATTCATATGCGTGCAGTCGATATAGTTCAGCCTGATATTTGCTATGCAGGCGGATTAAGCAGAGCTTTGGAGGTTGCCCGAATGGCAGAGGCTGTTCAAATGATTTGTATGCCCCATGCTGCGAACTTGTCTATGGTTACTGTGTTTACTATGCATATGGCATCAGCAATACCTAATGCGGGTGCTTATATGGAGTATACGATTGAAGAGGACAACTGGACGAAGGATTTATTTAGGGAACCGCTTCATGTTGCCGATGGCAAGGTGCAAGTGCCGAGTGGACCAGGCTGGGGAGTTACAGTAAATCCAAAATGGCTGGAGCAGGCCGACTATCAAGTAAGTGAAAAATAAAATGAGGTGCGACAGCTATGCAAACAGCAGCAAAAAGGAGAACGGGAATAAGCATTAACAGTTCGCGGCTATGGAGGGTACTGGTTCGTTATCGCTGGATGTATCTGCTCGCTTTGCCCGGCATTATCTATATGCTTATTTTTAAATTTGGACCGCTATGGGGTTTGTTAATTGCTTTCAAAGAATATAATCCGTTCCAGGGGCTTTGGGGAAGCCCGTGGGTAGGCTTCACTCATTTTAAAGAGTTGTTTTCTAGTGAGATTTTTTATACGATGCTGCGAAATACGCTGGCTATAAACATTATCGGCATCATTTTCATGTTTCCGATGCCAATATTGCTGGCGCTGATGCTCAACGAAGTTAGGCATGAGGTATTCAAGCGCTTGAATCAATCCATCGTCTATTTGCCGCATTTTTTATCCTGGGTTGTAGTAGCGAGTATGACTTTCTTTATGCTTTCGACAGATGTTGGTCTGATTAATAAGCTGATTTCCGGTATGGGCTTCAAGCCGATTTCGTTCCTGTCCAATCCTGATTTGTTTTGGGGACTGCTGACGGTGCAAGGCATGTGGAAGGAAGTGGGCTGGGGCACGATTATATTTTTGGCTGCTATGGCAGGCGTAGATCCCCAGCAATATGAGGCCGCAGTAATCGACGGCGCATCGAGAATGAAGCAGATTTTTCATGTCACCTTGCCTGCTATTCGGCCGACCATTATTGTGCTGCTAATATTGCGGTTAGGACAAATGGCGGATGTCGGCTTTGAGCAAATATTGCTAATGAGCAACCCGCTCGTTACAAGCGTTTCGCAGGTATTCGACACGTATGCCTACACGGTCGGCATATTAGGCGGGAAGATCAGCGTTGGTGTAACCGTCGGGATGTTTAAAGGCTTGGTCGGCTTAGTGCTGGTCGTTCTTTCTAATCGTATTGTTAAAAAGCTGGGACAGGACGGCATTTATTAAGGAGGGTTACTCATTTGAGCTACGTCGCTACGAAGAAGCTGACATTATTTGATTATGTGAACTATTTTCTACTTACTATCATTTCACTTGCGTGTGTATTTCCGTTTATTTATGTTGTGAGCGTTTCATTTACAGACCCGGATGCCTATATTCCGCTGCAATTTTATTTGTACCCGGAGAAATGGTCGCTGGCCGCTTATAAATATATTTTGTCGACAAACAGCTTTATGAATGCATTAAAAAGCACCGTGTTTGTTACAACGATTGGAACGGTGCTTAGTATTGCCATCTCCTTTACATTCGCATATGTGCTTACGAAGAAGGAAGTGCCTGGAAGAAATATAATGCTGGGCGCAGTTGTTTTTACGCTGGTCTTTCATGCAGGCATTTTGCCGAACTACTTGCTTATTAAAGAGCTGAATTTGCTGAATTCGCATTGGTCGCTTATTTTATCCGGACTTACGAATGCCTGGAGTTTAATTGTTATAAAAGGTTTTTTGGACTCGCTGCCTTCAGAGCTGGAGGATGCGGCAAAAATAGACGGCTGCTCGGATATTAGTGTATTCTGGCGAATTGTTATTCCGCTATCTATGCCGGCCATTGCTTCATTTGTATTATTTTTTGCGGTAGCTTATTGGAATACCTATTTCAACGCGCTAATTTATTTGAGCGACGCCAAGAAATGGACGCTGCAGGTGCTGGTCAAATCACTCGTCATCGATTCGGACTCTAACGGTGTAGGCGCAGCAGGTAGCAGTGACGA
This sequence comes from Paenibacillus sp. IITD108, assembly GCF_036541265.1. NCBI lineage: Bacteria > Bacillati > Bacillota > Bacilli > Caryophanales > Paenibacillaceae > Paenibacillus > Paenibacillus sp. IITD108. The sequence continues at coordinate 39,687 of NZ_JAZHCT010000010.1, forward strand.
TCGCGTTTTGCCGCAGGAAACGATTCGAATGGCTTCGATTGTATTGGCGATGCTTCCTATATTGGTTGTGTATCCTTTTTTACAAAAGCATTTTGCAAAAGGCGTCATGCTAGGATCAGTAAAAGGATAGGAGCAATCGACAATGACTACAACAGCGGTCGGAAGCCCAAACTTGATCGCAGTGCTACTCCTTTTCGTTTGCTTCCTCCTGATTAACGTTACCGATAATGAGCATTGACAAGGAATAGATCGTGTGTGAATATATTTTTTAAGCATCTTCATGAACATTGTTCAATATAATGAACGGAAAGGGCGTTTTATATGAAATTTGTCCGTTTTTCTGTGGAAGGCGAAGCTGCAATTCGCTCTGGTCAATTAGAAGAAGGCATTATCCATGAATGGACCGGACATTTATTTGGCAGCCGGGTTACGACGGGGAATCAATTTCCGCTTGAAGCTGTTCAATTGAAGGCGCCGCTGGAGCCTCGCCATATTGTTGGAATCGGCAAAAATTTCAGTCCGGCTGGGGAAGAAAAACAGCCCATCCCTGAAATGCCTATCCTATTCTTTAAACCGCTTACTACTGTGATTGGGCCGGGAGATGCCATTAAGCTTCCCTCTGCAGCAGCGCAAGTTAAATTCGAGTCTGAACTGGCGGTGATTATAGGGGCAGAAGCTAGTCATATTAAGACTTCAGACGTAAAGGACTATATTTTTGGCTATACGATTGGCAATGATTTAGGGGCGTTCAATTATTTTCACCCGGAAGGCCATTGGACGATCGGTAAAGCATTTGATACATTTTGCCCGCTAGGTCCATATATTGAGACACAATTTGATTATAACAGCGCGCATATTCAAGCCAGAGTCAATGGCGAGCTTCTGCAGGATGCAGGCATGGACCGGATCATTATGCCGGTAGATCAGCAGATTGCCTATATTAGTTCATTTATGACGCTAAAGCCTGGTGATGTTATTTTGACGGGTACACCCGCGGGCGCTCAGTATGTGAAGGACGGAGATAGCATTACATGCAGCATTGAAGGGCTGGGTCATTTACATAATCCGGTTATTTTAGAGGAAGGGAGCTAACTTGTATGACTTATATGACAGTAGGCAATTTAAAGGTTGATGAGCAGCTTTTTCAGTTTATAGAAAAGGAGGCGCGCCCAGGCACGGAAGTTGGTTCGGAGCATTTTTGGGCTGATTTTGAACAAATCATCCATGATTTGTCTCCGGTTAATAAAGCACTGCTTGCGAAGCGTGATGAGCTGCAGGCTGCAATAGATCGTTTTCACCAGCAGCATAAGGGGCGGGTTTCTCCGGAGGATTACAAGTCTTTTTTATTTGATATAGGCTACCTGGAGCCTGATGCAGATGACTTCCAAATATCGGTTAGCCGGGTTGATGATGCGATTGCGCTGCAGGCAGGCCCACAGCTGGTCGTTCCTGTCAATAATGCGAGATATGCTCTAAATGCAGTGAATGCGCGATGGGGCAGCCTCTATGATGCTTTGTATGGAACGGATGTTATTAGTGAGGCAAATGGCGCAGAGCGGGGAACAGGCTACAATCCGAAGCGCGGAGAGCTTGTTATAGCCTATGGCAGAGCATTTCTGGATCAAGCGGTTCCATTGGAGCAGGCCTCGCACGCTGAAGCCGCTGCTTACACGGTTCAAAGCGGACAGTTGAAGGTTAAGCTGACCAGCGGCAAAATAGCTGCTTTGCAGAATGCTGCTAAATTTATTGGATATGTGGGAGAGAGTGACACGCCTTCTGTTCTATTATTGCAAAACAACGGGCTTCATATCGAGCTGCACATAGACAGACAGCATATTATAGGCAAGTCTGATCTTGCGGGAATTAAGGATATTGTGCTGGAAGCGGCATTGACGACGATTATGGATTGTGAAGATTCAGTCGCTGCAGTTGATGCCGAGGATAAGGTGGCAGTTTATCGCAATTGGCTTGGACTTATGAAAGGCAGCTTGACTGCCGACTTTATGAAGGGCAAAGAAAAGGTGCACCGTGTTATGCACGCTGATCGTTCCTATCAATCTGCCGCCGGCGGATCGATTGAACTCTCTGGCCGTTCGCTGCTATTCGTTCGCAATGTAGGCCATTTGATGACTAGCGATGCGATATTAGATTCACACGGCGAGCCAATCTTTGAAGGCATAATGGACGGTGTGATTACCAGTCTTATCGCCAAGCATGATTTGCTGCGGACAAGCAAGCAGCGTAATTCTGCTGCAGGCTCTATTTATATCGTAAAGCCTAAGATGCATGGTTCGGACGAGGCAGCCTTTGCTAATCAGTTGTTTGACCGGGTCGAGGATATGCTTGGTCTTGACAGGCATACGCTGAAAATCGGACTTATGGATGAAGAACGGCGCACTTCTCTTAACTTGAAGTCTTGCATAAAGCAAGTGAAGGAGAGGGTTGTATTTATTAATACAGGATTCCTTGACCGTACAGGGGATGAGATACATACGTCGATGGAAGCCGGCCCGATGCTTCGCAAAAGCGATATGAAATCTTCAGTATGGCTGAAAGGCTATGAGCAGTCCAATACGAGCGTCGGCTTGACCTGCGGCCTGCAAGGCAAAGCTCAAATCGGCAAGGGCATGTGGGCGATGCCGGATTTAATGAAGGAGATGCTGATTCAAAAAAGAAGCCAGCTGGAAGCAGGCTGTTCCACCGCTTGGGTGCCATCGCCAACAGCAGCAGTGCTGCATGCCCTTCATTATCATCAGGTTGACATCAGAGAGGTTCAACATAAATTAAAGCAGCAAAACAAAGATTACGTTGACCAAATACTAGAGATTCCTGTAGTCATTGAGCCTAGTTGGACAGCTGAAGAAGTCCAGCAGGAGCTTGATAATAATGCACAAGGCATACTAGGGTATGTTGTGCGCTGGGTAGAGCAAGGAATCGGCTGCTCGAAGGTACCGGATATTAATCATGTCGGCCTGATGGAGGACCGTGCAACGCTGCGCATTTCGAGCCAGCATATGGCGAATTGGCTTCATCATGGCATTTGTACAAAGGAGCAAATCATCGAGACGATGAAGCGGATGGCGCTTGTGGTAGATAAGCAAAATGAGCACGATCCTCTTTATCGTCCAATGGCTGGCCGCTTCGATCAGTCAGCAGCTTTTCAGGCTGCGCTGGAATTGGTACTGTCAGGCTATGATCAGCCTAACGGCTATACAGAGCCGATATTGCATCGCTATCGCAGGCAGTATAAAGCAGCTTCCGGAATGGCATGAAATAACAGATCGTTTGGTAGGAGCAGCGGCCAGCCGGAACAACTCCGTCTGGCCTTTCTAAAAACAGGAGGTCGGTTTGCTATGAATACAATTGTTTATAGCCATGCTTCGTCAATGCAGCAATTTGCTGTCGCTAAGCTGCACAAATCTATACGATTGGCTGGCGAAGACGCAGAGGCAATCGGCTACGAAGAGTGGCAGGCTAGCGGGAAAAAAGCCCGAATTATAATTGCAGTTGTTGAAAAAGGGCAAGCTGCTCCCTCTACAGGTGACAATAGCTGCGTAGCTATAACAAGGATAGATGACGCAGTTTTGCCCGATGGCTTTGAAATCCGCAGAGTGGAAGGGACAACCTATGTACTAGCTGTTAATGAAGCGGGCGCGATGTACGGTGTGCTTGAGCTTGCAGAAAGATTAGAGCTTAGCGGTGAATTAGAGAAAGTTGCTGAGGAAGTTATTAACGCCCGGTTTTCGTTTCGTGCCGTCAAGTTCAATCTGCCCTGGTCCAGCTATCGTAAAAATGATTGTTTCCGCTTGCAAACGGATACGGTACGGGATTTGTCCTTTTGGGCTAAGTTTCTCGATATGATGGCAGTGAACCGTTACAATGTATTGACCTTCTGGAATTTGCATCCTTTCACATCAATGATTCGTCCTGTCAACTTTCCGCTTGCTTGCCCTTTTACGGAAGAAGAGCTGCAAGAGTGGCGGCACTATTGGACGACATTATTTCGCATGGCTAAAGAACGAGGCATTGCTACGTATATGATTGGCTGGAATATATTTGTGTCCGAGTCATTTCGCGAACATTATGATCCGAAGGCCATTAGTGATGAGACCTTTTATCATTATGGCGACAGCTACTCCACGGAGCAAATTAAACAGTATACACGGGAATGCGTAACGCAGCTAATTAATGAGTATCCCGATCTGACCGGCATTGGCACCTCGCTCGGTGAACGCATGAATGATATGACGCCCGAGGAAAGACAGAGCTGGATTAATGATGTTTATTTCGAAGGGATGCGGCAAGCTGAAAGGCGGGTTAAATTTATTCACCGGGCGCCATTTTCTGTTGATCCCTCGGTTACCAGGCAATCGATTGAAGCGAACTGCTGCGCTGCGGCGGAGGAAGTGTGGCTGGAGGTTAAATTTAATTGGTCCCACGCCTACTCATCAGAGAAGCTTCTATTAACGCATGGCGGCTCAAACGGCATGAACGGATATTGGAATCCGGAGCCTACTCATTACGGCATAACATGGATGATTCGCAACGAGGATTTTTTTACTTTGCGTTGGGCGCAGCCCGAGTTTATTCGCAAGCATATTGCCGAGAACGGTCAGTCCTATGTCGGCGGTTACTATATTGGGTCGGAATGCATGATACCAGCGCTTGATTATTCTCATAAACAAGATAGCGAGCATAAAAACTGGGATTACTTGTTTGAGAAAAATTGGCTCTATTACATGCTTTGGGGAAGATTGCTCTATCATCCTGGCGTATCGGATAAAGTATTCGAGCATGCGCTCAATAAGCGGCATCGGTCTGCGATCGGTAAATCTTTGCTTGCTGCCTATTCAGCTGTGTGTAAAATGCCAATGGCGCTCGCTTCACTTTACTCCTTTACTTGGGATTTCACGCTGTATGCCGAAGGGTTTATGTCTACGGATGAAGCGGAATTTGATGAAGGCGCTTCCTTTATATCGCTGCAGGATTTGATGGAACGCTGCAGCTTTAATCCAGAATACGTGTCTGTTGCTGATTTTACAGCGAATCAGCTTGCCGGAGTCCATTCTAGCGGCATCACGCCGCTTGAACTCGCTAGCACATTAGAAAAAGATGCCAGTGCCGGACTGGATTTACTTGCGGGTATGCCGAGCGGAACACCCGAGCTTTGCTGCGAAAAGGCTGATATTGAAGCTTGGGCTTATTTGAACTTATATTTTGCCGCAAAGCTTCGGGCTGCAACAGCCTATTCCATTTATCGGCACAATGGTGACGAGGAACAATATCAAATTGCTCTTAAATATATTCAGGCGCCTTACGCTGCGGCATACTGGGAGCGCATAGTGGACATTACGGAATCTCATTATACAGCTCATCCGCTTATGCATCTTGGCAAAACCTTGTTTTCTTGGCGATTGTATCTCCCATATGTGCAAGCTGATATAAAGCATATTTTAGAAAGACAATAAGAGGAGGAACTTTTATGGCTAAATCAGATTGGCTAAGCAAACGCGGCAGAGGCGTTCATCTAACCATTCGCGATGTAGATTGCAAGCAATTTGATACGGAGCAGTTTGCCGATGATCTGCAAAAGCTTGGGGTAAATGTATTGTCTTTCTTTTGTGCAGGATACGTTACGGTGCATCCTACATCGCTGGGCATACGGCAAAGCCCTTATCTTGCCGGACGTGATTTGACAGGAGATATTGTAAGGTCTGTCCAGGCGCGCGATATTCGCGCAATACCGGCTATTGATTTGAGTCTAATTCCGGGCAGCATAGCGAAAGAGCACCCCGATTGGTGCTCATGCGATCATCATGGCAAGCTCTATAAAGCGAATGAAGATTTGGGAGATTTCTATATTGCATGTCCGTTTAGCGGCTATCAGAATGAATATCTGGCACAAATATTAAAAGAGATTGTCAGCAGATATGACGTCGATGGGATCAAATTCGGCGGCGGCAGCTATGGCTTTTCTTCGTATGGCAACGGAATTTGTCATTGCGAGCGATGTAAGGCTGCGTATTCCAGCTGCTCGGATAACGATATTCCGCTAGAGGAGAAATGGAATGATCCGAACTGGGTGAGCTTTCAGAGCTGGCGTCAGCAGAAGGTGGTAGACCGATCGCAATATTTATATGAGCTTGTAAAATCTCTTGATCCCAATCTGCCAGTCATGTGCAATAGCGTTTGCTTCGGAGAGACGGGCTGGACAATGAAGGGCGCACTCGATATTGAGCGGATGGCTCAATTTATCGATGCGGTGCAGGTAGAGGCCCAAACAAGAGTGCGCTATGAAAATGGTACTGCCAAATGGGATTTTATTGCCTGGCCGGGGGAGGAGGCTAATTACCTTTCTCATGTAACCGAACATCAGCCTTGGGTACTTGCTTCTTACTTCCAGGCATGGCCTTGGCGCCGCAGCGCTGTCCCGCCAGCAGAGCAAAAAATGTACATGGCACAAATTTATGCTAACGGCGGGAGTGCGATTTTGAATTTGTCGGGCGGGCCGATTGCTGGACATCAGGATAAGCGGGGATTTCCAGCTGTGCAATCGCTTTATCAATTTGTAGCTGCCAACGCCGGCTACTTTGACAATGATCTGTCTGCTGCCAATATAGCTATCGTTTATTCTCAGCATACTTTATTCAATTATGGCAAGGACCAACCGCAAAAAAGGTATGTAGATGCTATTCGTGGCATGGAGATTGCGCTTGCCGAGCATCATATACCATTCGATCTAATATCAGAATCCGTATTAATGGAGAAAGAGCTGGGCAAATATCGTGTTATCATGCTTCCGTCAATGGCTTGTATGACAGAGGAAGCTGCGGAGGCGCTCAGAAGCTATTCCGATCAAGGAGGAAGTATTATCGCCAGCTGCGAAACTTCCCTATTTACACCTGATGGGCAGCGGCGCTCCAACTTTTTGCTAGCTGATTTGTTTGGAGCTGACTATATAGGTACCGCATCCGTGATGGGTGAAGATAACGGCGTGTTTAAACAAAGCTATATGAACATTCAGTCTGCAGTCCATCCATTGCTGGATCAGCTTGGCGAAACGACGGTAATTCCAGCCTCGGACAATTATTGTCAGGTTCATGCAGGTGCGCATACAGAAGTTCTATTGACGCTTTCTGCACCATTTCGCGTATTTCCAGAAGGTATGAGCTATACGGAGCAGCTGGACACAGGGATGCCTATGCTGTTGTCTAGCGAAAGGGAGAGTGGGAGCAGAATTGTCTATTTCCCGAATCAGCTTGATGCTGCATTCGCAAGGGCTGGTTATCCAGATTGGGCGCGCTTGCTAGTAAATGCTGTGCGCTGGTCGGCTAGAGGGGAGCTGCCTGCTGCAGTTAATGGACCAGGCACGCTTCATGCGACCGTTCGCAAACAAGCTGGCCGCCGCAATGTGCATCTCGTCAATATGAATGGCGGCAGAAGAATGTTTAGCGAGCTTATTCCTGCTCGTGATGTAGTCGTTAAATTGCCGCAATGGACGGGTCCCCATGTAAAGCGCGCCTACAAGCTTTCCAATAAAAAAGAATTGCCGCTGAATCAGGAAGAAGGCGCGGTAACGGTGATCGTCGATCAAATCGATGATTATGAGGTCATTGTATTTGAATCGGACAGATTTTAACCAGTCAGACACCTATTGCTGATGGCTCTTAACGGTGCTATACAGCAAAAATTGTCGCTAACATGCATAGATGCAGCCCTCTATACTAACTTTGAAAGCGCTGCCAAAAGTGCTGATCAATTATGAAAAGGAGAGGTTCACGATGTTACAGCTCTATCGGAAAGGTTTTATTGCATTACTGGCAAGTATGCTTCTTATCTCTTTGCTTGCTGCTTGCGGAAGCAGCGGAGGCAGTAATAATCCGCCAGCAGGCTCAGAGAAGCCTGCCAATAATGATCAGCAAGGAAAGCAGCAAGGCACAAAAAAAGAAGAGCCTGCTGCTCCCATCAAGCTGCAATTTCTCGTGCCGTCTTATGCGGATGTGCCGAATATGGAGGATGAATATTGGACGGAATATCAGAAGAGAACGAATTCAGAGCTTGATGTAGAATGGGTTCCATCAGGCGACTATGATACAAAGTTCGATTTGGTGCTTGCGTCGGGCAATTTGCCTGAGATTATTGTTACGACCAATATTACAAGACCAACACTGCGCCAAGCGATCAAGCAGGGAGCGTTTTGGGATCTGACAGAATTTCTGGGCGATTTCAGCAAATATCCTAATATGCTGGAGAAGAGCGGACCTAATGTGTGGACTTATATGAAGCTTGATGGGAAAACGTATGGCATTCCGCGCAACCGGCCGCAAATTGACCTAGGCATTAAAATGCGCAAGGATTGGCTCGATAAGCTTAATCTGGATGTGCCGACTACACTGGAGGAGTATACAGCAGCGCTTAAGCAAATTGTAGAGAGCGATCTCGACAACAATGGCAAAAAGGATACGATCGGCATTATCGGCCACGGCTTTTTGATGGCGGACGGCGATGATACCTTCTCAAGCGCTTTTGGCGGTCTTGATCCATTCTATAACGAAGAGGGCGGACTTGTTCGCAATTTCCTCACTCCAAGCTATACAAGCATGGTTGAATGGTTCCGCCAGCTTTATGCCGATGGCATTCTTGCCAAGGAATTTTCAACGATGAAGAAAACACAAGCCGAGGAAATGTACGCAACGGGAAGAGCAGCTTCGTACGTCCGCAATATTTGGCGCGACTATACTTGGGAGCAGGACATTAAAAAGGTGCAGCCTGAAGCAAACGTCATTACACTGCCGCCGCTGCAAGGTCCTGGTGGGGTTACCGTCAGTCTAGCAAGTCCAACCTTTGGAGCTTTCTATATTTCCAAGAAGGTGCCTGAAGCCAAGGTGTGGGAAATTCTCGATTACTTCGAGCGCACAACTACGGATGAACTGACTGATTTCAACTACTATGGCATTGAAGGGATTCATCATAATCTCGTAGATGGTCAGCCGCATTTAACGGAGCTTGGCGTGCGTCAAGTTACGACGAATGCGAACCAAGTATTTTCGCTTGCTTTTAATAACAAAATGAAGGTGCTTAATCCATCGGCGCCAAAAGCATACAACGATGCCAAGCTTGAATCTGTTCAAATTTATAGTGAAGTAGGAAAATTGAATCCATTTACGATTATTAATTCAGATACTTGGACCGCTGTATGGCCAAAGTATGAGAAGGAATGGCAGGCTATGGCGACCAAGGCTATCGTCGGTCAAATCACTATGCAAGAGTATGAAAGCTATGTCGAAAAGCTTAGCAAAAATGAAGAGCTGAAGAAGGCATTCCAGGAATTTGCAGCAAGCTATAAAGAGTATTTTGAAAATTGACAAGTAATTGTAGCGCTAAGGAGGGTTTATGATTAAAGGAAATAGCAGGGTAAAGCACGGCAAATATTTTTATAAACTTATTTGGCTTGGCTGCATATCTGCTTGCATTCCTTTAATTATGGCAAGCTTGGTGTACTATCAATTTTCAATGGAGCGTGTGCAGGGGCAAGTAAATGTAGAGAGTGAATCCTTTCTGTCAGTCATGAAGGATCGTTCCGAGCGGCTGCTGCAATCCATTGAACAGGAATCTTTCAAGCTTGCAATCGATCCGATCGTAACTGGCTTCTTACAGGAGATGGGCTACGAATATTGGGAGTGGCATTTGGAGCTGTTAAACCGGATGTCCGTAGTCAAAAATAGCGATAGCTTTATTAGTGAAATTTATTATTACAACCGCTTCGAAAGTACGGTACAGTCCAATCGCTATGGGGTAATCGCCAAAGAGCATTACCCCTATAGCGAAGATATTGATCTATTGCTTGCCAGTCAGCATATTTCTCAATGGGCCTTTATGCCAAAGGCGCAAATGGATGGATATATTACTTATTCAAGATTGCTTCGCAATTTGAACGGAGAGGTATACGGTGTAATAGCGTTTGAAATCGAAAAATCTTTATTTAGTGAATTTATGGATGCAGATACGTATTTAGTGCCTCAAGATCAGCAATTGTTTGTCGTTCATTATCAACGGACAGCTAAGCAGGAAGAAATGTCTTATGAGCAGATCTACAGTTTGCTTGAGCAGCTTTCCGCAATTTCTAGAATTGCAGAAAGCGATGAAAATACGGGCCGCTTTATTGCAGCGGGACTTGATGGCAATGATACACAGTTCAGGTATGCCAAAAACGTGTATGGACGAACTTATGTCATGATCGTGCCCGAGCAGCTGCTGTCGGAGCAGTTGAATTGGATTCGCGTTGTTACGATAATGCTTTTCGCAATATTTGTTTTATTTGCAATCCTATTAACTTATTTCATTTCGCGTCGAGCCTATAATCCAATCAGCGAGCTTGTAAAGCATAGCAGTGCGATTCAAGCCGGACAATTGGAAAGAGAGAAAAATGAGCTGGAGTATATTCAGGAATGTATGACCTTTTTGAATACGGAGACAAAAAAGCTGGGCGATTTTATATCCAGTATGAAGCCGACACTGCAAGACATTTTTTTGAGGCAGCTTGTATGCGGAGAGTATATGCATCCAGAGAGGCTGCTTCAAGATTGCAAGACGCACGGTGTGTCCGCTCACGCTATGAATGTCATTTTAATTGCAGATGCGGACAAAGCTGCGCAGGAAAACCGGTTCCGGCCCGATGAGAAGGGAATAATCGCCTTTGTTATTTCCAATGTCATGCAGGAGCTGATGAAGCAAGAGGAGCTAGCTGGATTTGTCGTTCCGGTCAATGGAATGGGCGCGGCGCTGCTGCAATTCCATACTGACGCGGAGCAGGCGTACATGAACAGTCAGATAACAAAGTATGCGCAGGCAATTGAGCAATCGATGAAGAGCTATTTGAAAATGAGTGTATCGATTGGAATTGGGCGCTGCTATTTGCATATTAAAGACATTGCTGTCTCGTTCAAAGAAGCGGAAAACGCTCTGCGGTACCGCGTATTGGAGCAGACAGAGACGATTATGTATATTGAGCAAATGGAAAGCGGCAAAAAGCAAGCGGCTTTTCGCTATCCGCGTGAAGCGGAAGCTGCTATCATACATGCTTTAAGTCACGAGGATCTCGATGCGGCGGCAAGCGCATTGAAGGAATTTATGCAAACGATCAAGCAATCGCAATCCTATCGTTCCATCTGCCAAAGCTATCTGCTTCTGCTGGCTCAATTCATTCATCATTTGGAAAGCAGCGGCGGAAGCCTGCTCGATATTTTGGAAGATGACTGGTATGGACAATTACAGCTCCAGCAATCCTCTCAGGATGTTTATGAATGGTTTGTCCATGTGCTCTTTCCTTTGTACTGCAGCATGCTGGCAAGCTATCGCAGCGAATCCGGCCAGACGGTCATACAACAGGTTTGCAGCTACATCCGCAAGCATTGCGGCGAGGATTTGTCCCTTATACAATGCGCAGATCAGGCGGGTATAAGCCCATCTTATTTAAGCAGGCTGTTCAAAAAAGAAATGGGCATTAATTTTCTGGATTATGTCGTGCAGTGCAAGGTGAACGAGGCGAAAAGGCTGCTTTCGGATACCGATATGCTGATTAGCGAGATAGCAGCGTCTGTAGGATATTCAGAGAGAAATTTGCATCGCATTTTTCAGCGGTATACGAATGTATCGCCAAGTACTTATCGCTCCCAGCAGCGCTTGCAGCTTCACATATAAGAGAGGTGCACATAGTTTGCCAAGGGAGTCATGCTGGGATCGGTAAAGGGTTAGGGAGGGAGCACAATGAAGCTTGTATATGATCATAGTAATGAGCTTGTCCGATTTGGGGTAGAGCAAATTAAGAAAAGCCTGGAGAATCGGGGTATTTATTATGCTGAGCAATATGCCTTGTACACGGCTGCCCCTGCTCCTAAGAAAGGGATAGTTGTGCAGCTGCTTGCTGTACGAAGCGGCAATGGAGCTGCAGCTGCTGACCCGAAGGTGCTGGAGCAATATGAGGAGCAAGCCTTTCGTTTAATCCGCATTGGTGAGCTGTACCGAATTGAAGCTATTGATGCGAGAGGGCTTATGTATGGCTGCCTGGAGCTGGCTGAACGGCTAGCAATGGGTAAAGCCATGGATGAGGGGGAGGAAATATATCGCGCGCCATTGCTGCGAATGCGCGGCATTAAATTTAATTTGCCCTTTGCCCCTTTTGATTCCGGCGATCCATTTGTACAAAATGAGGAAACTTGTCTGGATCTGGAGTTTTGGAAATCGTATATCGATATGCTCGCTCTTAATCGATATAACTGCTTGAGTCTATGGTCAGAGCATCCCTACGACATCATGGTCGTATCGCCAAAGTACCGGGCTGCCAATCCTTATTCTGACGATGAGATCAAGCGCAATATAGCTTTGTTTCGCAGTATTTTTCGCCATGCGGCCAGCCGCGGTATTGATATTTACTTATTCACATGGAATATTCGCATTACGAAGGAAGTTGCCAAAGGGCTGGGGTTGCCAGATGCTGTTGGCGATTATGGCGATATGTACAGCCATCTTATACACCGAACTGGCGTTACGTTTAACCGTTTCCGGGCAGAATCGCTGCTTATTCAAGATTATGTGCGCGAAATGGTATTGCAGCTTCTGCTAACATATCCGGAGCTGAAGGGGCTCGGAACATCAGCGAGCGAATGGATGGATGGCAGCGGATATGAGCGAGAAAAGTGGATTGTGGAAACGTATGTGGAGGCCATTGAGCAATCGGGGCGTGCCATTCCATTTATTCATCGGACTAACATGCAAAATGCAGGCAAGGAAATTAAAGAGCTCGTCCAGACTAGATTTAATAAGGATGATTTCTATATTAGCTGGAAGTATTCCAATGCACATGGCTACTCGCATCCTGAGCCGCAATTCGAGCAGCTATGGAACGCGTGGGAAGGGATTGACTTGGCAAGCACCAACGTATTGTATACGGTTCGCAATGACGATGTATTCACACATCGCTGGGGTGATCCGGATTATGTGCGGAGCTATGTGAAAGGCATGGCAAAGCCTTATGTGAAGGGCTTTTATTGGGGAGCGGACGGTTATGTGTGGGCAAAGGATTTCCAGCATATCGACTATGGGCATAAAACATGGCGTTACGATTATGAGCGTCATCTCTTTCAATTTCAGCTATGGGGCCGATTAGCTTATGATCCTGATACGCAGGAGAAAGTATGGGTTTACCTGCTGGCATCCATGTATGGTGATGAGCATGCGCCTATCTTTTTGCAAGCGCTGCGCAGCGCTTCTGCTATTATTCCAGCCGTTAACCGCTTGTACTGGCTCGATTATGATTTTCAATGGCATCCTGAAAGCTGCTTGTCCGAGGTTACGGGCTTTAAAACGATTATAGATTTTGTAAATGGCAAGCCAATGCCAGGAGTCGGCGTACAATCCATCGCAGAGTATGCTGCGCAAGAGAAGCAAGGAAGGTTTACGACAGCAAATTTGGAGACGCCTGTTTCCATTATTAGCTTATTGAATACGGCTGCAGATAAGACAGAGATGCTTGCCACTGAGCTTACGCAGCAGCTTGGTGAGCTAAGCTGCAGTCATTCTGCCTGCACGCTCTATGATTTGCATGCGTATGCCGAGATGGGACGTTATTATGCATGCAAGTTTTCAGCTGCCCTTGAGCTGCATCGATTCGGGCAATATGGCGAGCAGAAGTACAGGGAGCAGGCTGTCCAGCAATTGGAGAACGCAGTTTTGCATTGGGAGAAGCTGGGGTATTACTGGGGGCTTCACAATAAACCATATTTTATGGCAAGAGTGAAAAGAATGTTTGGCTACCCTTATTATTTAAATGATGTTCGAGCAGATATTGAGCTTGTTCGGCAATACGAAGGAGTGCAGAGATGAAGCTGACTTTTATTGGACTTGGCAATATGGGCTTGCCGATGGCAAACAATCTAGTAAAGGCAGGATATAATGTCATAGGCTATAACCGAAGCAAAGGTGCAGAACAGCGGTTTCTTGAAGAGGGGGGCAGCACCGCAGCTTCTCTTGCTGAAGCTGCAGCGGAGGCAGATATAATTATGACCTGCCTGCCTATGCCACGCGATGTGCTTGATGTCTATTTAGGTTCAAATGGAATAATAGAGCATGCCAAGCACGGCGCGCTGCTCATAGATTTTAGCACGGTGTCACCCGAAGTGAATAGGAAGACAGCTCAAGCAGCTAACGAAAAGGGGCTGCGGTTTCTTGATGCGCCGGTAAGCGGAGGAACTGTTGGAGCTGCAGCGGCAACACTTAGTATCATGGTGGGAGGCAGCAAGCAGGATTATGACGAGGCTCAACCTGTTCTGCGGAGATTGGGCTCTAATATTTATTATGTAGGGGAAACCGGCAGTGGGACAGTTGTCAAGCTGGTGAATCAATTAATGGTAGGCATTCATTCACAGGCGGCCAGCGAGGCGCTATTATTGGGAGAACGGCTTGGAGTAAAGCAGGAGCTATTATTCTCAATACTTGACAATAGCTTTGCGCAAAGCCGAATAATGGATCGCCACTACAGTCAATTTATAGCGAAAGACAGCTACACTGCTGGCTTCGCTATTAAACTATTGCATAAGGATGTTCAGCTAGCGAAAGAAATGGCTGCTGAACATCATATCAGCATACCGCTCGGAGAAGAAATCTTTCATATTTTGAGTGCCGCGGAAGCGAGTGGGCTGGCGGACAAAGATATGTCGGCAATTTATGTGCATCATAAAAATAATCAGTTACTACATCATAAAGGAGAATAATAGGATGAAAATATTCGCTTGTTTTTTACCTATGCTCGATCATGAGAAGAGCACAGCATACCGTCAGGAACATTTGGATTACTTGGAGAGCCAGCGTAGTGCGGGTCGCATCATTGCCAATGGCCGATTTGTAGATGGATGGGGCGGACTCGTTATTTATAAAGCTGCGACGATGGAGGAAGCTGTAAGCTACGCTGAGAATGATCCGTATATAATCAAGCAGGCAAGAACCTATGACATTCATGAGTGGGATATGGTTTCTACAGTACTCCAGCAATGATATAAAAATATATATTAAATAGAAGAGACCAAGCGCTGAAACTGGCAACTGTCCAGGGTTTCATCGGCTTGGTCTCTTTCTCTAAAATATAAGAAAGTATAAGTTTTTCCCTTTAATCAATTTTTTAATTGACTATGCTTATTAAGAAATTGATTTCAACCTGTTTCTTATATTTCATCGGTAAACGCGCCTGTCTCAAGGACGGCGGAGCCGTTTATCCTTGTTATTTCGCTGGCTGCGGCTCCTTGTCTGCTTGATCCTCGACGCGGAATTCAGGCGGAATCCGGCCAGCGACACCTGTATCGATAGCAGCCTCGACTACCGCATTGCGTACTCTCTCTACTACCTTATCATTAAATATGCTTGGCACGATATAATGCTCATTCAATTCTTCCGGACTGATGGTAGAAGCAATGGCTCTGGCAGCGGCTATCTTCATCGTTTCGTTAATATGCGATGCTCTGCAATCAAGCGCTCCGCGGAATATGCCCGGAAAGCAAAGCACATTATTAATTTGATTCGGAAAATCGCTCCTGCCTGTTGCCAATACGCGCACATATGGTTCAGCTGCATCAGGATCAATCTCCGGCTCAGGATTAGCCATAGCGAATACGATCGGATCAGCAGCCATTTTTTTCACATCCTCCACTTTCAGCACACCGGGGCCAGATACGCCAATAAATACGTCAGCATCTGCTATAACCTCGCTTAAAGAGCCATGAAGCTGATGAGGATTTGTCTTGTCGGCAATACGGTCAAGTGTAGGATGATGGTAAGGAGTACCGGGCACTAGGGCGCCGCAGCGGTCCACGGCAATAAGCTGCTTCACGCCGGCAGCAAGCAGCATTTCAATACAAGCGGCCCCGGCTGCGCCGACTCCGCATACGATAACCTTTATGTCGGCGATCGATTTGCGCACAAGATGGAGGGCATTTAAAAGGCCTGCCAGTATAACGACTGCCGTGCCGTGCTGGTCGTCATGAAAGACAGGAATATTAAGCTCCTCTTGCAGTCTTCTCTCGATCTCGAAGCAGCGCGGGGAACTGATATCCTCCAGGTTAATGCCACCAAATGTAGGCGAAATAGCTTTTACGATTTGTACGATTTCATCTGTATCCTTCGATTGCAGACAGATTGGGAATGCATCAATATCGGCAAATTGCTTAAACAGCATAGCCTTTCCTTCCATAACAGGCAGAGCGGCTTCTGGTCCAATATCGCCAAGGCCGAGCACGGCAGTACCATCTGATACTACAGCCACCGTGTTTCGTTTTATCGTAAGTGAAAAGGCCTTGCTTGGATCTTCATGAATAGCCGTGCTTATTCGAGCAACGCCAGGTGTGTATACTCTTGAAAGATCATCGCGGTTTTTAATTGGAGCTTTAGGCGTTACTTGTATTTTTCCGCCCAAATGAGCAAGGAAGGTACTGTCGGACATATGAATAATCGATGATCCAGGCAGTCCGCGAATCGTATCCATAATCGTTTGATGTGCATTTACGTTGAGCTGAACGGTAATATCAAGTATAGTTACCTGCTTGCCTGCTTGAAAGACGTCAACGGCATGAATGTCGCCTCCCGCCTTATTAATTGCCGTTGCTAATTCCCCGAACGTAAGTTTACTTTTGTCCAATTCCACACGAAAAATAACTGCAGTATGAATTGCCATAGACTCCACTCCATTCTGTTAAGAAAACAAGTGCTTAATTAGTTTGTTCATAATAATGAACAATGTTTATTATGCTGTGTTACTAATATATTCCTATACAAATGAAGGGATGTCAATGGGGAACATAAAAAAAGATCAACTAGGAATGGTTACATACCTGGTTGATCTTACTATTTTAAATTATATAATGGACGCTAATTGACTGGCAAGCTGGAGCATCTCTTTTGCCGCTTGTTCTTTTTTCGTTTCCCAGTGATGAATAGGGATCGAACAGCTTACAGCAGCAGCGGCTTCGCCATTTAATTTTTTAATAGGTGCCGCAATACAGCCGAAGCCCATTACGACCTCTTGAATATCAGTGGCATAGCCTGTCTGTCTGACCTTTTCAATATCTATAAATAGGCTTTTAGCGGAGTCAATCGTATAATCGGTATATTTACGAAACGGCTCAGCGGGAAGCAGTTGATTAATTTGATCGTTGCTTCTCGTCGAAAGCATAGCCTTGCCTAGTCCCGTAGCATACGCGGGAAGGCGAACACCGGGACCGGATACCATCTGTACAGGCGATGGCGCTTCTACCTTGGACAAGTAAAGAACCTCGTTGCCATCAAGCTCTGCGAGCTGGATGCATTCCTGCAGCCGCTGCATAACTGGCCTTGCAAAGCGCTGAAATTCTTCAATTATCGTATACTGCCTGAAGTAAGCATTGCCAAAGCTGCCCATAGCTGGTCCAAGCGCATACGTATCGCTGCGATCACGAATAATCCAATTCAATCTCTCCAGTGATTGCAGTAAAGAAAAGAGTGTGCTCTTGCTTATATTCAAATGGCGGGAAAGCTCAGACAGCTTCCACTTTAGCGGCTCTTCAGCTAACAGCTGCAATACCGCATTTGCTCGTTCCAGCGCGGGCACATTATATTTGGGCTCCATATCATCACATCCAAAGTTCACAATAATCAATTAATCTCGATCTTAGCATGATCGGCAGAAGGCAGTCAATTGGCATCGCTCAATCATTGCAAAGCTCCTTCACTTTTGAGATAGCGCTCGCGAAATTGCTTGGGCGAACAATCGTTGTATTTGCGAAAGCGGTCATAAAAGTGACCGATATTAGATAAGCCGACTGAATCAGCAATTTCCGCTATGCTGGCATCCGAAGTAAGCAGCTGCTGCTCTGATTTTTTGATACGCTTGAAGGCGATATAGTCGGTAAAGGACATGCCAATCGCTTTTTTGAACGTTTTGATAAAGTACGTATAGCTCATATTGACGGCTTGTGCGGCTATATTGACGGACAGCTTGCTTGCCAGATTTTCATCAATGTACGCAAGCGCAGGCTGCAACCTCCCAATGAGCTGGTTATGATCATAATTAAGCTCCTTCCGAACGTCATTGCGCAGCAGCAGGAGCAGCAAATTTTTAACCATAGCGGATACAGCCAGCTCATAGCCTAACTGGGCTTGGTTCATTTCTGCATAAATAGAACGAATGAGCTCAGCAGCATTTTTTCGCACGTTTTCGTTTTGTTGAAAAATATAATTTAATGAGCTGAGCGGACGAATAACTTCCGTAAAATGATGCATCAGGTTAACTGTGCTGGAATCCCAATATTGATTAAGCTGAATTTGCAGGACGATCTGACTTAAATTATCCTTCGCCTGGATCGTCATATGCGGCTCTGATGAACCAAATAGAACGATATCCCCCGGTTCGAGCAGCAGCTCATCGTCTTTGTAAAAGGCCAGCTGCGCGCCATTTTGTATGAGCAGAAATTCGATCTCAGGATGATAGTGCCATGTGAATTGGTGCTTGATTTTTTGATCGCTTTTTTGAAGTGCCTGATTTATAAAGTCCGGCTTGGCAGGTGAATCGATTTGCCAGACGCGAAGTGCGAGAAACGGGTTCTGATAAATAACATTTTCGTAGCGCATTTTATCAAGCATGGATGGGCTCCTTCGCCAAGGGTAGATTAAGTATTACTACTATAATAACAGAATACCGTAATAAAAGAGCGAAATAAGTAATCGCATAATGCAAACGCTTCTATTACAATGAAGGAAAAAGAACTACAACAAAAGGATGTGGCTAATATGTCAAAACGATTGCATGTTACGATTTGGAATGAATATCATCATGAGCGTCACAATGAAAAGGTTGCTTCCGTCTACCCTAAAGGGATTCATGCTGCTATTGCTGAAGGCTTGGAAAGTGCGACTAAAATTCGCACAGCTACGCTGGAAGAACCGGAGCATGGCCTGACCGAGGAAGTGTTGAACGATACAGATGTATTGATTTGGTGGGGACATGTTGCTCATAACGAGGTTTCTGATGAAATCGTAGAGCGCGTTCAGAAGCGTGTATGGCAAGGTATGGGCTTAATCGTACTACATTCCGGCCATTTTTCGAAAATTTTCAAAAAATTAATGGGTACTTCCTGCGATCTGAAATGGCGCGAGGCTAATGAGAAGGAGCGCATTTGGATTGTAAATCCTGGGCATCCAATCGCTGATGGCATTGGTGAATATATTGAGCTGCCGCATGAAGAGATGTATGGTGAGCACTTCGATATTCCTCAGCCGGATGATCTGGTGATGGTAAGCTGGTTCGAAGGCGGAGAAGTATTCCGCAGCGGCTGCTGCTATACGAGAGGAAATGGCAAGGTGTTCTATTTCCGCCCTGGACATGAAACTTATCCGACTTATTATAATCCGCAAATTCGCAAGGTTATCGATAATGCTGTTAAATGGGCAGCTCCTGTTGATCGCGAATATCCGCGCTATGGCAATGCGAAGCCTTTGGAATCGATAAAAGGAGTTTCCGGCGATGCTTAAAGTCGGAGTAGTTGGGACAGGGAACATATTCAAGCAAGCCCATTTGCCAGGCTGGCTTAGCAGTAAAGATGTCGAAATTATTGCCTTCTGCGACGCTTTCCGTGATTCAGCTGTAGCAGCGGCAAAGGATTTTCCAGATGCTAAAGTGTATGATCATTACAATGAGCTTCTGGACAATCCGGCAATCGATATTGTCGGGATTAGTACGCCGAATATATTCCACTCCGAAATTGCGATTGCTGCGCTTCGTAAAGGAAAGCATGTATTTTGCGAGAAGCCGGATGCGATCAATCCGCTTGAAGCTCAGAAAATGGCTGATGCTGCTGCCGAATCGGGCAAGCTGCTTATGACGATGCGCAATAACCGCTTCAGTGCAGAAGCACAGTTTATGAAGCGGCTTATGGATAAAGGCGAGCTGGGCGAAATGTATATGGGGCGCTGCGGCTGGATTCGCCGGCGCGGCATTCCTGGACGCGGAGGCTGGTTTACAACAAAAGAGCTGTCAGGAGGCGGGCCGCTGATCGATCTCGGCGTCCATATGATCGATATGGCGATGTATCTTGGCGGCAGTCTAAAGCCAGTTACGGTGTCGGGCTCTACGTATCGCAAGTTTGCCGATCAGCCAGATGCATCAGGCCAGATACCGAGCGGCACCTACGATGTAGAGGATTTGGCGGCTGGCTTTATCCGTTTTGACAATGGTGCTTCCTTGCAAATTGAATTTAGCTGGGCTTCCAATATAGCTGTCGAGCAGAAGTTTTTGGAGTGGAGAGGCACAAAAGGCGGCTTTTCTCTTATTAATGATAAGCTGAATATTTTTACAGAGAAGGAAGGCGCCCTTATCGATGAGCAGCCATCCTTCGCAGCTGCGAAAATCCCGCAGCATACTGCTAATATCCAGCATTTTATCGCTTGTGTGCTAGGCAAAGAACAGCCAATTATTACGCCTGAGCAAGGTGTGGATATGATTAAAATTTTAAGCGCGATTTATGAATCTGCCGATCGCGGCAAAGAGATTCGACTATAGCTTGATGAAGAAGAAGAGCGAGCTTGGGATGCAATCCCGAGGCTCGCTCTTCATTGTTTAAAATATAGGAACAGGTTTTCACTAAATACCTGTTCCTATATTTCATCGGTAACTTTCTAAAGGACGGCGGAGCTGTTTATCCTTGTTGAGATGCTGGCTTTACATGCTCAGAGCATTGCTTCACAAACGGATGCGGCTGATCAATAAAAAGATATAGTTGCTCTACCTCTTGCGTCACGCCAAAAATTTTAACTACTCTAGTTTTTTGCTTAAGCCGAATAAGCACATTGCCCTCAAAGCCGATAGGGATAAAAGAGGCTTTCATTTGCTGTTTGTCTGGAGCTTTGTAAGGAACAGCTTCAATTGAAGCGATATTGCTCCAAGCCAGTTCTGCTGCGAGCTGAACACCGTAGCGTAAAACAAGGCCGCGTTCAGATACAATCGCTGGATTTAATTTCATCGCGCGATAATCGCTAATCAGCAGTATGATGAAGTAGAGGTTGCCTACAGATAACAGCCAGGCTGCTGGATGCGACCAATTCATAACTAATATATGAATAATGATTCCTTCAAATAGAAGTATTTTTGAAAACGCAAGCACGGCAATGAACCAGCCGGATTCTTTATGGTAGCTGTATGCCGAGGTGCCGGGCTCTTGGTATGGCTTTTTGCCCCAAGACAGAAAAGCGTAATAGATCATACTGCACTCATGCTGCAGGAAAGCGGCTATCTTTTGATTCGAAATACTTGTACGAATACTTTTCTTTAAAGCTTCCAGCGGATGAACGCCGTTTGGAAGGTTTCGCCTGGCAGCTCGATAAGCTGCGGTGAGCTTATAAAAGCTGTAGCTGAGCAGCAGCAATTCCAGTGGAATAATGACAAATTTAAGTATAGTCAGCAAATCATGGCTGCTTGCTGGAAGGTAGAAATGCAAAGCGGCGAGCCCAAGCAGCATAAACGGAATGACTGCGACAATTTTTTTGCTAATCCTGCGATAAATCGCAAAGTAAAGCAGCAGCGGAAGCGCTACTGTGAAATCCAGCGCGATGCCTATCGTTAAAGCTTGCTCGTTTTCTTGAAACAGTGAGGATTGCACGACCCATTGATCAAAGAGAGCTATTAATAATATTACGGCAATAAGGCTAAAGGTGACCGCTCGATTTGGTTTGCTTATTTTATTAACGATAGCCATGCACGCCCTTTCTTAAACAACTTATGCTTGTTATCTAAAATAAACTATAAGGGATTGCGAATTGTATTCCAACAAGGATTTGTAAACAATGGTAAAAAAGCAATCTTTGTTTGACAAAATTATGTCTAGCCTGCAAAATGAGCCTGTCGATTAATTGTGGGCAACAATGGATAAGCAATAAGAAAAGGACACGGAGAGCAAGATTGGGAATGGAGAAGCGTCAGCGTCCGCCTTTGCAGGCCAATTTTACCCTAAACAGGCGTTAATTACTCAAGTAAATTGGACTACAACAGCGGTCGGAATCCCAAACTTGATCGCAGTGGCACCCCTTTCTATTGCTTGTTCACAATTAATTGACACTCTCAAAATAGGCACTACCTATTGTTTATTTTGAATGAGAAAACAATTATGGATAAGGAGAATGGACATGCATGTACTCGTTGTTGACGATGAGGTCATCATTCGTAACGGGATTAAACATATGATATCAACCTACAGGAAGCCTTTCAGCAGCATTAGGCTGGCTGAGAACGGTGAGCAAGCGCTTCAATTTATTGCAGATGCGGCACCGCAGCTCGTTATTACCGATATTCGGATGCCCAAAATGGATGGGCTCGAGCTTTGCAAACAGCTGTATGAGAAATACCCGTATATAACGATCGTTGTTATTTCTGGCTTTGCGGAATTCGAATATGCGCAAAAATGCATGAGCTATGGCGTGAAAAACTATTTGCTTAAGCCTGTCATTAAGCAGGATATGCATGAGCTGCTTTACAAGCTGTTAGTTGAGCTGGAAAAGGGAGTCGTAGAGCCGACGCAGGTCAAGCGGTGGATGGATGAAATTGTGGAGCAGATTTGGCAGCTGCAGCTGGATACGGCAACTGGCAGCATTGACGGCTGGCTGGATTACTGTACGGTAAAAACGGGGACACCAGGACAGTTGAAAATACTGCTTTCGGATTTTTATGCTGGCGTTATCGAGCAGCTGCAAATAAAAGGACATCAATCGTCGCTAATTGAGGCAGCGCTTACAGGCGGCAGCTTTGATCAGCTTAGAGGCAGCTTTCAGCGCAGCTTGCTGGAGCTGGCCAAAGAAATTATGCAGCGCAGAGGCGGCTATAAAGACGTGATGGATGAGGCGAGAGAATATATTGAGCAGCATTTGTCCCGTGAAGTGACGCTGGAGGAGGTGGCCCAGCATGTCGGGCTTACGCCTAATTATTTCAGCATGTATTTTAAGAAAACGATGGGGGTAACGTTCATTCATTACCGGATGAACAAGCGGATGGAGCTTGCTGAGCAGCTGCTTGCCCAGCCGCATTACCGCATTGTCGATATTGCGCATGAGGTCGGTTATGAGGATTATTCACATTTTGCCAAAACCTTCCGAAAAGTAAAAGGCTTGTCGCCTACCGAATATCGCGCGAGATTGGGGATCAAATAGATGGCAAGAAAAAGCAGACGGAAAACGCTTTTTAAACGTCTTTATTTATTTTTTACCGTCATTATTGTCATTCCCTTATTAGTACTGGGCTTATTTACGTATAACGGCGTATCAGAGAAGCTTCGCCATCAAGCTGAGACAAATATGGCTCAGGTTGTCAATGTGGCGACCACCCACTTGGAGCAGTATATTCGAAGTTATGAGAATTCTACCCTGTCGCTGCTTACGAATTTGGACATAAAAGAATATTTGGATGTGAGCCGCGAGCTGAATTATGAATATTATTACTACTCCTCGCGAATTAAAGAGTTTGCTTTGGATCCGATTATGATCAGGCATCCGGAAGTAAGCGCGCTGTATGTTGTCGGTCAAGACGGCCGCGTTGTAGCCGCAAATGCAGGCGCTTCCATTGACTTCACCAATGATTATGTTGAGCAATACATTGTGAAATTATTTGAGACGATGCCTGATAACGGCCAGCTCGTGCTGCTGAACAACAGCATTGTTTCCTCCAAGCAGGGACAAACGATAACGCTTGCCAGAAAAATCAGAGGCTTGCGCTCCATGGATTATAAAGGGATTTTGGCGATGGAGGTGCGCAGCGAGGATCTTTCTACGCTGTGGGAAGGCATTGAGCTGGGACCAAGAGGCTATTTCGTTATTGAGGATCGCGATGCCAAAATCGTCTATCATACAGATGCTTCAAAAATAGGCACCCAGCTGCCTGAGCTGCATCAAAAGGAGCTGCCCGTTAATCGCGTCATGTCTTACATTAGCGAGGTAGAAGGAGAGGAGCGCTTTATGATCGGGCGCCATTCCTCGTACACCAATTGGAATTTGCAGCTTTCGATTCCGATGGATGAGCTGCGTGCGCCGATTATCGGCATTCGTTCGGATATGATCTGGATCGGGGCAGCGGCGCTTATTATAGCGCTATTGCTTGCCTATCGCTTCAGCCAGTCGATTACAAGGCCGATTCAAAAGCTGCGCAAAGGGATGAAGCAGACGGAGAAGGGAGATTGGACTACTATTCCGCAGCAAGGCCGCAAGGATGAAATTGACGAGCTTGTACTGAGCTATAACTCGATGGTGCACAAGTTGTCCGATTTGCTGGAGCAAATTTATGAGGCCGAAAACACGAAGCGGGAAGCGGAGCTGGAGCGGCAGAAAGCGGAGCTGCAAGCACTGCAGCTGCAAATCAATCCTCATTTTTTATATAACACACTTGAGACGATTGTCTGCTTCCCGGCTGTCCAGGATTCAGACGAAGTATCGGAAATCGTAAAAAATATGGCCTATATGCTGCGCTATGCTGTCCAAACGAGTCTTGAAGAGATTACAGTAGCCAATGAGCTTAAGCATGTGCTGAGCTATATGACGATTTTGAAGCATCGGCACGGCAAGGAATTTGAAATCGAGGTGGAAATACCGCCTGATTATTTGCTGGAGAAGATGGTGCGGCTTACGATGCAGCCGCTGATCGAAAATGTGTTTCAGCATGCGTTTTTTGAAGGAATTGAAGAGCAGCACCGCATTATGATTGCGGCTCGCGTAACTGAGAATGAGTTTATCGTTTCTGTGCAGGATAATGGCTGCGGCATGAGCGAGGAGCAGCTTGTGAAGCTGCGCAGTAGGCTGGAGACGAAAAAGCTGACCGAAGTGAAGGAGGGCAAAGGCGGCATCGGCGTGCTGAATGTGCATCGGCGCATTCAGCTTGTATTCGGTGAAGCCTACGGCCTGCAAATAGATAGCGAGCTTCATAAAGGCACGACGATCAGCATGCATATGCCAAAATCGTAAAAGAAACCATAGCAACAAATATGAGCCCATCGCTGAATGCAGCTTCTGCGTGTACGATTACAGTACAAAAAGACGTAAGGAGATGAACCCTATGGCCAAATCAAGTCAGTCAGAAGCCGGCCGCATTCAATTTCGGAACAGGCAGGAGCGATGGGCTTTTTTAAAAAAATATAAAGCGCTCTACTTCCTGTCGATTCCGGGCATTATTTACTTTGTTCTGTTCAAATACGTTCCTTTAGCGGGATCCTTTATGGCATTTCAGGATTACAACATTTTCAAAGGCTATTTTGGCAGTGATTTTGTCGGGCTGGATCAGTTCCGCCGCATGTTCACCTACCCTGATTTTTTAAGAATTTTAAAAAATACACTTTTAATCGGATTATATAGCCTTGGTTTTTCTTTCCCGATACCGATTATGCTCGCCTTGTTGCTGAACGAAATCCGCAAGGCGCTATTCAAGAGAACATTGCAAACTGTTATTTATATGCCGCATTTTTTATCCTGGGTAGTAATCGGCGGTATTGCGATTGAAATTTTGTCGCCGCGCAACGGTTTTGTCAACAATATTATTGAATTATTCGGCTTTGAACCTATTTATTTTATGGGTGAGGAGTCCTATATACGGACGATTCTCGTATCTTCTGGCATTTGGCGCGATGCAGGCTGGGGAACGATTATTTATTTGGCCGCGCTTTCTGGTATTAATCCCGATCTGTATGAGGCAGCCGAGATGGATGGCGCTAATCGCTGGAAGCAGACGCTTGCGATTACGATTCCGGCCATTATGCCGACGATTACGATTTTATTTTTGCTCAACATTGGTAATTTCCTTGATTTTGGCTTTGAACGGGTATCCGTATTTCTCAATACGCTCAACTCTGGCAAGGGTGAAATACTCGATACGTATATTTATACGGTCGGCTTGCTAGATCGCCAGTACAGCTATACAACGGCCATCGGCTTGTTCAAGTCAGTGGTAGGGCTTGTCCTTATTGTCATCGGTAATACGGTAAGTAAAAAATTAACCGGCGACGGGTTATATTAAGGAGGAGACGACATGATTAGAATAAGTAAAGGCCAGCGCGTATTCAGCGTTTTCAATTATTTGTTCCTTACGATACTCGGTCTAAGCATGCTGCTGCCGATTTTGCACGTACTGGCACAATCGTTGAGCAGCAATGAAGCGATCAGCGGCGGCAGAGTCTTCTTCTGGCCGGTGGAAATGACCTTCACGAATTATAAGGCAGTTATGGGCGAGACGCTTATGTGGCGCTCCTTCGGCATCAGCGTATACATTACGGCAGTGGGCACATTAATTAACCTAGCTATGACGGCATCGCTAGCCTACCCGCTTTCCAGAGCGGAATACATTTATCGCAAGCCTGTCCTGCTTATGGTGCTTATTACATTAATATTTTCAGCGCCGCTCATCCCGAATTATTTGCTTATTAAAGAGCTCGGAATGCTTGACACCTTATGGTCGCTTATGATTCCAGGCGCGATCAGCGCGTTTAATTTGTTCGTTATGCGTTCCTTCTTTATGGGCTTGCCGACAGAGCTTATCGATGCGTCCAGAATCGACGGCTGCGGTGAGATGAGAATACTGTGGAGCATTATATTGCCGCTGTCTAAGCCGGTTATGGCAACATTAGGTATTTTTTATGCGGTAGCGCATTGGAACAGCTATGCCAGCGCACTTTACTATATTAACGACCGCTTGCAATATCCGCTTCAGGTTCGCCTTCGCGAATTTATTATTACCGACAGCTCATCCATATCTGCCCCTGCCGAGGACCTGCTGATCAGCTCGCCTGAAGGCATCAAAATGGCTGTAGTTATGGTGGCGACGATTCCGATTATGCTTATCTATCCATTTTTGCAAAAGCATTTTATGAAAGGCATGCTTATCGGATCCGTAAAATCTTAACACAACGAACCGTAAAAAAAACCATTGCACCATAGATAAGCCCATATCCATTTAAAACAGCAGCATGCTAAAGTGGGATACAAGCAGTGAGGGAGCTCATCATTGCAACTAATGAAAACGTTGTTATATAAAAAAGAGAGGGGAACGTCGAATGAAAAAGTCGATTATGAGCCTGGTATGCATCGTTTTGCTTACCAGCATGCTGGCAGCTTGCGGCTCAAAGAATGAAAACACGCCGCCTGCTACGAACACAGGCAATAATTCCAGCTCAAGCAATCCATCTGAGGCGCCAGCAGCGCCAACCAAGTTTTCTATTGCAAGAGGTACTCTTGCGCTTAAAGCAGTCGAATCCGTAACAGATATTAACAAAGACAAATGGGTGCTGGAGCTTGAGAAGCGTACAAACACCGATATGGATATCCAGCTGCTTCCGCACAAGGATTTCAAACAAAAAGTATCGTTGATGTTTGCTGGAGGAGAGCTTCCTGATGTGCTGGTTGCTTATCAATCGATGACTCCTGCAAGCAAGGATATGAGAGGCGCAGTTGATGCAGGCATTTTTATGCCGCTTGACGATTTGCTCAAATCGCACGGCCAGAACCTGCTGAAAGTCATTCCTCAAGCAGCATGGGATGAAGTAACCTACAACGGAAAAATTTACTCGATCCCGCAATACTTGACGGTTCAATCCCGCCGTGCAACGTTTGTACGTTCTGATTTGCTTGAAAAGGCAAACGTTACTGCTCCAAAAACAATTGATGAGTTGCTGCCGGTTTTAAGAGAGCTTAAAAAGATTGGCGTTGAACAGCCATTCGCTTTCCGTGAGAACTTCAAATATGCAGATTTTATTTTAGGCGCTTATGATGTTCTTCCTTACAGCACGATGTATGAAAAACAAGGCGACGAAATCGTGCCTAAGTTTTTCAACAGTGAAAACATGATGAAGGCTTTGGAAATTTACAAAACGATGTATGATGAAGGACTAATGGCAAAAGACTTTGCTACAATTACAGGCGCAATGTGGACAAAGAGTCGTGAAGCAGGCAATGTAGGCTTCTACAATGCTAACGCCAACACTTGGGGCTCCTACGAAACGACGCTGAACAACTCTGTACCGGATGCCAAGCTGGAGATGATTCCATCGCCGGTAGGTCCAGATGGCAGAGGCGGCCAAATGTTGTACCAAACTACGCTCGAGCAGGCTTACCTGAATGCGAAGCTTGATCAAGCAAAAGCAGAAGCGATTGTAAAATATTTTGATTACATGGTAACAGAAGAAGCAGCAGAATTTTTCAACTATGGCATTGAAGGCGAAGACTACACAAAAGCAGATGGCAAAATCAATTATGAAGTGCCGACTGAGGAAGCAGCAAGAGATTCTGAGATTCGCCGTGACTGGCTGCGCGTCATTAAAGATGGCGGCTTCAACAGCGAGAAGCTGCCGCTCGAAAATCGCGGACCCGAAATGCTGACAGCGTTCGAAACATTGCTTCCTAACGAAGGGCGCGGCGGTATTTCCTTTGATCCAGAGCTTGACAGCTACACGCAATTCCCGGACCTGGCTCCAAAATTTGATGAGCCGTCCAAGTTTATTCTTGATCATATGGTCAAAATGATTTATGGCAAGGAACCGATTTCGGATTGGCCGAAAGTGATTGAAGAGTGGAGAAAGAGCGGCGGCAACGAAATTATTAAAGAAGCGACTGCCCGCTACAATAATAAGCAAGGCATTTATATCGGACCGGATGCTAAAGTAGAGTAATAACATATCAAAAGAAGGGCACCTGTTCGGGTGCTCTTCTTGGCATAAAGGAGAACGTATGTATGCATAAAAAGAGATTGTTAGACGGCTGGCAGCATTATACCGGCGGACTTGGCGGAGTATGGGAAGTATGGAGAGCGGATAAGCTGAACAATCATTACAATGTGCCATGGCATCAGGTGCAGCTGCCGCACAGCTATAACGGGCTTGATGTGATGGACCCCGACAGTACGTATTATCAAGGTGAAGGCTGGTACCGCACGAGGCTGTCGCTGCAAAACCCTTATCCAGAAGGCAGAACGCTGCTTCATTTTGAAGGAGCGGGGCAAAAAACGGACGTTTACGTTTACACAGAAAAAATAGCGTCCCACTTGGGCGGTTATGATGAGTTTACGGTAGATATAACAGAAGCTGCAGCTGGCAATCAATTGGAACGCTACGAAGGACAGGTGCCTTTAGCAATATGCTGCAATAATAGCCGCGATCTTGAAACTATTCCGTCAGATGCGAACGATTTTCATGCCTATGGCGGCGTTTATCGTTATTTGAATCTCGTATATGTGCCGGCTGTTTCTATCGAAGATATGCATATTGCAGCAAAATGCTATGGATTGGCCGAAGGAGGCGAAAAAGGCAGCCTTGATGTTCAGCTATCGTTGTATGCTCCGCAATTTGCAAATGTAAACATAGCAATAGATATTGTAGTAAAAGCGCCTGATCAGAACATTGCCGCTTCTGTCCACTGGGAAGGTAAGCAGTGGGAAGGGATGAAATCGATCGCTCAAATTGAGCTCGATGAGATTATGAGATGGTCCACCGAGCAGCCTCGTTTATACGAAGTAGAGGTTAGACTGGCTAGCCAATACGGCGAGACAGCAAGAACTGTGCGGACCGGTTTTAGAACGTTTGAATTTGTGAAAAAAGGACCATTTCTACTAAACGGAGAACGTCTTCTGCTTCAGGGCACGCATCGCCATGAAGACTTTGCAGGTGTTGGCCCGGCCATGACGGAAGTTATGATTACAGAAGAAATGCGCGTCATAAAAGAGATGGGCGTTAATTTTATTCGGCTTGGGCACTACCAGCAGTCGCGTATTGTGCTTGAATTATGTGATGAGCTTGGCATTCTTGTGTGGGAGGAAATTCCCTGGAGCCGAGGAGGACTAGGCGGAGAAGGCTATCGCCAGCAATGCATAGATATGCTGCGCGCCATGATTACGCAGCATCGCAATCACCCGTCCGTAATTTTATGGGGCCTTGGCAACGAGAACGATTGGGAATGCGACTTTGATTACTTCGACCAGGAAGACATTCGCCGATTTATGAAGAGGCTGCATGATCTGTCTCATGAAATCGATCCGACAAGAAAAACGGCAATACGGCGCTGTGATTTCTGCAAAGATATTGTAGATGTATACTCGCCTTCTATATGGGCGGGCTGGTATAGAGGGATATACACTGATTACGAGAACAGCTGCAAGCAGGCAGCAGACGAGGTCGACTCCTTCTTCCATGCGGAATGGGGCGCAGATAATGTAGCAAGACGCCATGTCGAGGAGCCGTATACGGGTTTTCAAATGATTGACAGTGGCGGCGGCTCGACCGACGAAAGAGATGGCGATTATTTGCTGACTGGCGGAGAGCCGCGCGTATCGCGTGATGGCGACTGGTCGGAAACATACTTCTGCGACATGATTGACTGGTATTTGAGCGCACAGCAGCGTATGGACTGGATGACAGGTGCGGCGCAGTGGGCTTTCAAAGATTTTGCGACGCCAGTAAGGCCGGATTCTCCTATTCCATATTTAAATATGAAAGGCGTAGTGGAGCGCGATTTGACCAAAAAGGAAGCCTATTATGTTTTCCAATCGTATTGGTCTAAGCGCTTGATGGCCCGAATTTATGGTCATTCCATGCCCGTTCGTTACGGTCAGGAAGGGCAGGCGAGGACGGTTAAAGTATATTCCAATGCAGCTGCTGTTGAGCTGTTTTGCAATGGTGTAAGCTTAGGCAAAAGAAATCGCAATAGCGAAAATTTCCCTGCTGCCGGCTTGCGCTGGGAAGTTAAATTCCAGCCGGGAGAGAACGTATTGAAGGCCGTTGCAGAACGGGATGGCGAAATAGTTAGCGATGAGCTCTCGTTTGAATATCAGACGGAGAGCTGGGGCAAGCCGGTACAGCTGCAGCTGGAAATCGAGCGGGTATCAGCGGATCGCCATGTCGTTTATGTGAAGGCTTATGATGAGCATGGCGTATTCTGCCCGGATGCAGCCAACTTTATCCGATTTAGCGCAGCGGGTGACGGCAAGCTGATTGATAATCTGGGCACTGTCGGCGGCTCGCGTCTAGTGCAGCTGGCAAGCGGCCGCGCAAGCATCGCAGTCGAGCCCGGGGGTGCGCCCGGCGCGTACATTCCGGTCGAGCACTTTTTTACTGCAGGCGGACCTGCTTTAACTGCTAGAGAGCAGAATACGAGAAAACAGCATCTGACTACAATCGTGAGCGCCGCATGTGAAGGTATGGAAACGGCTTTTGTAACGATAAAAGAGCAGCTGTAACCAGTTTCATTGTATAGTAGTAGTAGATTACCATTATCAGGAGAGTGTCGATTCTTTGTGGTCAACCATTAGATGCCTTAGTTGGAGGGAATGCATATGACGAATTTAAAAGCTGATTTTAAAGAGCCGTTCCGTATGCTGGATCAGAAGGTTCAGCAAATGATGCAGCTAATAGGCGACAAATCGCCGCATGTAGCTGGAGCGGATGGAAAGTATGACGATATGCGGCTCGATTGGTGGACATCAGGCTTTTGGCCGGGAATTTTATGGATTATGCATGAAATGACGGGCAATGAGGCCTATAAGACAGCGGCATGGCGCTGGGACGAGCTGCTAGAGCAAAAGATGATGCAGCCAAATAACTTCCATCATGATGTTGGATTCCAGTTCATGCCGACTGCGGTTATAAAGCATAAGCTGACAGGAGATGAGGATGCGCTGCGCCGCGGTTTATTTGCAGCTAATTTTTTGGCAGGCAGATATAATATAGCCGGACGCTTCCTAAGAGCCTGGAATCAGGAGAAGCTTGGCTGGTCAATTGTGGATTCATCTATGAATTTATCGATTTTGTTCTGGGCCGCGGAGCAGACAGGCGATCCAAGGTTTACTCATATCGCCAAGGCGCATGCCGATACTGTAGTGGAACGTTTTATTCGCGAGGATGGGTCAGTTAATCATATCGTCAGCTTTGATCCGCAAACTGGCGAGCATATCGGCTCGCTGGGAGGCCAAGGAGCGGGTCCGGATTCCGGCTGGAGCAGAGGCGCTGCATGGGCGCTATATGGCATGGCCAGCGCATACCGGATTACGAACGAAATCAAATACTTACGAGCCGCACAGCGGGTTGCGCACTATTTTATAGCAAATTTGCCTGAGGATTCCGTTCCGCATTGGGATTTCCGCGCAGCAGCGGATCTTAGCGAGGAGCCGCGCGACACATCAGCAGGCGCTTGCGCCGCTTCGGGCATGCTGGATTTAGCTGATTTGCTGCCAGAGGTAGAGGGTGCTATATATAGAAGAACAGCTGAGCGAATTCTTTTGTCGCTTCATCGCAATTATGCGACCTGGAACATGCCGGAGCATGAAGCGATATTGCTGCATGCCACAGGGCATAAGCCGGCAGATCAGAACGTAGACGTATCACTTATTTATGGCGATTACTTCTTTGTCGAAGCCATTGCGAAGCTTAATGGTTGGAAGAATCGTATCTTCTAATTCATTTTTGCATAGCTACAAATCGTAAAAAACAGCAGCTGCCTGACGTTAATGGTCGGGGGCTGCTGTTTTTGATAACAAATAGTCCAAATCTGATCGCAGTGATATCCGTTTCTATTTTTCTCCACCTACAGTTAATCAAGGCGCTCACAAGGGAATTAAGACGATAGCGTTACAGCTTGTAGTCGCTACTCTAATGTATTATGCTCATTTATAATGAAGAGAAAGTTTAAGGGAGGCAGTGGAATGAATAGAGAAAAGGCTGCTGAAATCATTAGAGAAGGCAAACGCATTGTATTTTTTGGAGGAGCAGGTACCTCGACGGAGAGCGGTATTCCCGATTTTCGTTCCAGCACCGGGCTATACGCAGAGCAAAAGCAAAAGTATTCGCCAGAGCAGCTGCTCAGCCATTCTTTTTTTATGGATCATCCGCAAGAGTTTTACACTTTTTATAAGCAGAAAATGATTCATGCAGCAGCTAAGCCGAATCGAGCGCATTTGGCGCTTGCCGAGCTTGAAAAGCGCGGTGTACTGCACGCGATTGTGACGCAAAATATTGACGGCTTGCATCAAATGGCGGGCAGCAGCAAGGTTTATGAGCTGCATGGCACTGTTCATCGCAACTATTGCATGAAGTGCGGACAATCGCACAGTCTTGCGGAGGTTATGCAGTCAGCTTCCCTCATTCCTTATTGCGTATGCGGAGGTATCGTCAGGCCAGACGTCGTGCTTTACGAGGAAGGGCTTGACATGGACATCGTCAATGGCGCGATTGCTACGATTGAACAAGCGGATGTGCTCATCGTTGCAGGTACGTCGCTGACAGTTCAGCCGGCTGCAGGCCTCGTGCAATATTATCGCGGAGATAAGCTTTTGCTTATTAATAAAACCGCTACCTCATATGATCATTTGGCGCGCTATACCATTCGTGACAGCATAGCCGATGTGATGCATGAGGCCGTGTTTGCCAATTAAGCTAAAAACAAACGATACGGAACGGTGAGAAAACAACTATATAAAATCTAACGAAGCTTGACGGCCTGATTATGCCAAAAAAGCCAAATTTGAAAATCTAACGAAGCTGAGCGGCTTTATTTAGGGGAAAAGGTGCTTCGAATGATCGTTTGTTCACAGATAACGTTTGTCAGATTCCTTAAAAATTCAATTTGGCTGTATTCAGAGAAATAGCGCTTCTCTACTCCGTTAGAATTTGATCGAGTTAAGATATTTTTTTCGCAAGAATCGACAGACTCTCTAGCCGGTCAGTCGTTCCGCTATTTCGTCTAAAATCGTAGTTTTGAGGTGGTAAAGTGACAGACGTTCCGCTATTGATGCATAAATCGTGGATAAAGCCCCCGTTTAGAGCTGAATAGCGGAATGTGTGTCCGAGAAATAAAAAAAATGACGGTTTTAGGGCAAATAACGGAACGAGTGACCATGAAATTCATTGTGAGCAACTATTCGCTACTATTCGCAACTAAGCAGGTTGTAGTAAGCCTTATTAGTCAAAATCCCAGCATAAATACACCAAAGTTCATACATAAACGCTTCTCACAACCGCTATATATTCGAAACTCCCGTTTTTTGCTAAATAAAGCCCCTCACAACCGTCCCAGTATTCTAAAACTGGCACCAAGAACACGCAGCGCTTCTCCGGGCTCCTCTCTCGACGTATATACTCATGCATCAATAAATGAGGAGCTTGTCTATGACTCTTTTGGCTGTTGCTGCATAGGATGTAGCAATAGCTGTATGGGAGGGGAAGCATATGAATAGACGAAGGATGTTAATTATTTCATATGTATGTTATGTGTTGTTTATAATCGTGATGATTGCCAGCATTATTTACAACCGATAACGCTTGAAGCTAGAGCGGCACGAGCAGCTATGGAGCCGTAATTATAAGAATTTGCTTGCATGAGCTTAAAGTATGGTGCCATATTAATTGGTCATTGCTTGCATAAGCTTATGTATGGATCTGAAGCGGTACTTGCAGCTATGGAGCCGCCTTATATGACATTTTTTTGCATAAGCTTACGGTATTCTTTTGGAACGATGCCTTTTGTTGCTTTGAAGACGCGAGCGAAGGTTGGATAGGAGCCGTAGCCGACTTCAAGCGCAATTTCAGCTACGCTCATTTCTGTGGAAGCAAGCAAGCTGCAGGCATGTCTCATTCTAAGGTCATGTAAAAAATGGACAAAGCTTTGCCCGGTAGTTTCCTTGATGACCTCGCTAATTCTCGATAGGCTCATTGCAAATTTTACAGCAAGATCAGATAAAGCAAGCGGTTCCTGATAATGCTGATGGATGTAATAAATAATTGGCCATACAGAAGCTTTGTGCAGCTGCGCGGAAGGTGCGGCGACTGCGCGGGTTTCTTTTTTTTGCCTTATACGGTCAAAGCTGATTAATATTCCGGTTAGTTGCGCTTGCATCAGACTAAGCTTCCATGGCTTTTCGCTAATATATTCCTCATGCAATTCTTGAACTAGCTGCAGCATTTTGTAGTGTTGATTCTCTTCCAGCTGAAGGTGAGAAGGGAGAGGCGACATGTCCATGAGCGCCATTAACCCTCCGTCTTTATGAGGATTCATCAGCAAATTCATGCTGAAATTGCAATTATACAGGACAAGCTTGCTCCCGGGTTCCGTAAAAATTTCATGTATTTGATAGGGCAGCACAAAGGTAAATGTACCGGCAGTCATTTTGTGCGGCACACCATTGATCGTTTCCACGCCCTCGCCTTCGATTACATACGAAAATTCCAGAAAATCATGCCGATGAGCTCTGTATCCGTGTTCAAGCTGATTGAGGCTAATATGAAGCGGACAAGTGCTGTCCATATTGGGATAGGATTTTAGATAGTCCGGAAAATAAGTCATTTGGCTCCTCCGAAATTTTGAGATATTTTTCGAAAATAGAAAGCGTATTTATTTTACTTTTATT
This sequence comes from Paenibacillus sp. IITD108, assembly GCF_036541265.1. Taxonomy (NCBI): domain Bacteria; kingdom Bacillati; phylum Bacillota; class Bacilli; order Caryophanales; family Paenibacillaceae; genus Paenibacillus; species Paenibacillus sp. IITD108. The sequence continues at coordinate 75,106 of NZ_JAZHCT010000010.1, forward strand.
TTACCATAAAGAGCAGCGGCACTAGCAATGCGACAAACAATAAACATTTGAATGGAGGAATGTTCGTGGCTAACGAATCTAAGGTGAAAATCGGCATTATTGGCGCTGGCAATATTGGCAGCGTTCACGCGAATGAATTTTCGAAGCTTTCTGATTTGTGTGAAATAACGGCTATAACAGATGCGTTTCTTCCTCTGGCCCAGCAAAGAGCTGTACAGTATGGCATTGCGGGCGTAGCCGAGTCTCCAGAGCAATTAATTGAGCGAAGCGATGTTGATGCAGTCATCATTGGCGTTCCCAATCAATTTCATGCTCCGCTTGCGATAAAGGCGCTTCAAGCCGGCAAGCATGTATTGCTTGAAAAGCCGATGGGGATCAACAGCGAGGCAGCGCGAGATATTTTGAGAGCGAGCAATCAGTCAGACCGGGTCGTTATGGTCGGACACCAGATGCGCTGGGAAGCGGTGCCGATGCAAATTAAGGAACAAGCAGAGCGAGGCGAGCTTGGACAAATATATACAGCAAAGGCTGGCTGGTTCCGCAGAAAGGGCATTCCGGGCTGGGGAACATGGTTTACGCGCTCGGATCAGTCTGGAGGCGGCCCGCTTATCGATATCGGCGTACATATGCTCGATCTTGCGTTATATTTGATGGGCAATCCGAAGCCTGTTACTGTTTTCGGCTCCACTTACGCACAATTTGGTCCTAAGCGCAAAGGAATCGGCACTTGGGGCAAGCCGGATTGGAACGGCAAGTATGATGTTGAAGATTTGGCAACTGCGCTTATTAAAATGGAGGATGGCAGCAGCTTGACGCTGGAGGTAAGCTGGGCTGTTCATATGGATACAGATAACAAGCCTTTTATTCACTTGATGGGAACGGACGGAGGGGCAAGCTATAGCGGCTCATCCGGCAAGCTGCTCACTGAGAAATTCGACCGGCCGATTGAGACGCTGCTGCAGGCGCCTGAGCAGGATGAAGGCGAGCGGGCCCGTCTAAGCCGTCATTTCCTAACCTGTATCCGGGAAGGAAAGCAGCCGATTACTTCGGCATTGTCAGGCTATATAAATAATCTTGTGCTAGATGCGATTTATGAGTCATCACGCACGGGGCATGAAGTGAAACTTAATTTAGATATTTAATGAAGGGAGGAGAGGGAAACATGTTAAGAGGGCTATCGAGCGCTGGACTGGGCGCATTGAAAAACAGCCGGCAGCTTGTTGAGCTGGCAGCTGCAAACGGATTTCAATCCGTAGATTTGGATGCCTTTGCATTTGTACAAGAGCTGGGCGTGGAAGAAGCGAGAAAGCTGTTGACGGAGCATAAGCTTGTTATTGGCTCCATCGGGCTTCCTGTGGAGTGGCGCCAAACGGAGGAAAAGTTTCAGCAAGGGTTGACGAAGCTGGCGGAGCATGCGGCTGCAGCAGCGGCTCTAGGCTGCACGAGATGCTGCACGTATATATTGCCAGCTACTGATTACAAGGCGGCTCATTTCATGGCGCTTGCCACAAGAAGACTGAAGCTGTGCGCGCAGCTGCTAGGGGCATATGGCATTCGTTTAGGGTTGGAATTTGTCGGACCGCATCATTTGCGTAGTTTATGGGCGAACCCGTTTATTTGGACGATGGAGGAGACTCTGGATTGGATTGGTGCCATTGGCGAGCCGAATGTAGGGCTGCTGCTCGATGCTTATCATTGGTATACGAATGAGTTGTCAGCTGCTGATATCGAGGCGCTGCGTGCTGATCAAATCGTTCATGTGCATATCAATGATGCTCCTGCTCTTCCCATTGACGAGGTGCTTGATAATGGGAGGTTGTATCCTGGTGAAGGGGTAATCGATTTGGCATGCTTTTTGCAGGCGCTTGTGAAAATTGGTTATGATGGCTTCATTACACAGGAAGTACTAACCGCAGAGCAGCCTAAGGACAGTCCGGAACAGCTTGCGCAGCGTTCCAAAGCAGCCTTTGACCGCGTTTTTGCCAAAGCTGGGATTTAATAATAAATGAAGAAGCTGAAAGAAAATCATTCCATGTGATTTTCTTTCAGCTTCTTTCTTTTATTGGCATAATGCATCTCATTTTAACAAATAATGAAGGGAGCAAAGCAAGCATAATTTTGGACTGTACGAAAGGAGTAATAAGTGTGAGTGTAAAATCAAGCAACGGCAACAGATTTAAAGATATGTCGATGTCGCCAAAGGAATATAAGCAGTTTGCAAAAACAAAAGAGCCGCCAAGATCAATCTTTGCCAATTGCTTAAAGGCATTTCTAATCGGCGGAGCTATATGTATGGTGGGTCAGGCGATTCAGGAAATGTTTATGTATTTTTTCGGCATGGACCGCGAAACGGCAAGCAATCCAACAGTTGCAGTGTTAATACTGATATCCGTTATATTGACAAGCTTAGGCGTTTATGACAAGCTGGCCCAATTTGCCGGTGCTGGCTCGGCCGTCCCCGTAACCGGCTTTGCCAATTCGATGTGTTCTGCGGCGCTGGAGCACCGCAGTGAAGGGCTTGTGCTTGGCGTAGGCGCGAATATGTTTAAATTAGCGGGCTCAGTTATTGTTTTTGGTACAGTAGCAGCTTTCTTCGTCGGTATTGTGTACATGATATTCGGCTTAGGAGGTCACCATTAAATGAACAAGGGAAATCAAACCTGGTTTTTCAAAAAAAAACCGGTCATTATCGGCGTAGCGACGGTCGTTGGACCCGATGAGGGAGAAGGCCCGATCGCAGAAGATTTTGATTTGGTTCATCCGGATTTGGATATGGGTCAAAAAAGCTGGGAAAAGGCTGAGCGTATGCTTATGGAGCAGGCATCCCAATTTGCAATTCAAAATGCCAATATTCAAGCCGAGCAGCTTGAGTATTATGTCGGCGGAGATTTGATGAATCAGATCACGAGCACTACTTTTGCCACTAGATCGCTGGGAACGCCTTATTTAGGTGTTTTTGGCGCCTGCTCCACATCGATGGAATCGCTCGCCCTGGCATCACTACTTATCGACAGCGGCGCAGCGCAGTATGTAATGGCAGGAACGTGCAGCCATAATTGCACCGCCGAGAAGCAATTCCGTTATCCGACTGAGTATGGCTCACAAAAGCCGCCGACAGCACAGTACACGGTAACCGGAGCAGGCGCAGCTGTCTTGGCCGCGGAAGGGAAAGGGCCTGTCATTGAATGCGCGACAATCGGTAAAATCGTGGATTTAGGCATCACCGACCCGTTCAATATGGGAGCAGCGATGGCACCTGCAGCGGTCGATACGATTAAAGCGCATTTCAACGATACAGGAAGATCGCCCAAAAATTATGATTTGATAGTAACAGGCGATTTGGCGGGCGTAGGATTGCCGATTGCAAGAGATTTGCTGCTTAAGTCTAATGTGCCGATGAATGAGACGGAATTCAATGACTGCGGCTTAATTGTGTATGATGTTGAAAAGCAGAAGGTGCAAGCAGGAGGAAGCGGCTGCGCTTGCTCCGCGGTCGTTACCTTTGGCCATTTGCTTAAAAAAATGGCCAAAGGGCAGTACAAGCGCATTTTAGTTGTTGCTACAGGAGCCTTGCTGTCGCCTTTATCTTTTCAGCAAGGTGAAACGATCCCATGTATTGCGCATGCGGTCGCTATTTCAGCAGGAGGAGAATAAGCTATGATTTATTTTTGGGCATTTGTTGTCGGTGGTGGTATTTGTGTGCTTGGACAGCTCATGTTCGATGTGCTGAAGCTTACGCCGGCGCATACGATGGCAACGCTGGTCGTGCTTGGCGCCATAGTCGACGGACTGTATTTGTATGAGCCGCTAGTCGAGTTTGCCGGAGCCGGAGCTACGGTGCCGATTACAAGCTTCGGCAACGCGCTTGTACACGGCGCATTATCAGAGCTTGAGAGCGTTGGCTGGATTGGCGTTTTGTCCGGCATATTTAAAATAACGAGCTCAGGCATATCGGCAGCTGTAATATTTGCTTTTCTTGCAGCATTATTTGTAAGACCGAAAGGCTAAAAACGTTTAATCAAATATTTTTAAAAAAGCTGGAGAATCCTGTGGGATTCTCCAATTTTTTTTGGAATGAGCAGAAATGTTAATATTGCTGTTATAATGATGCTATAATCTAGCAAACTCTAGTATTTTTCGGGAGGGAATGGAATGGAAATTCGTACTGTTGATCGCCATGTATGCTCGATGATGCTTCATAATTTGGAAGCTTGTATTCTCGGAAAACGAGAGCAAATAGAAAGATTATTAATCGCTGTTATTGCAGGCGGACATGTTCTGATAGAGGATGTCCCGGGAACGGGAAAAACACAGCTTGTCAAAGCGTTGGCCAAAACAATCGGCGGGCAATTCCGCAGGGTTCAGTGCAATCCCGATTTGCTGCCGACAGATATAACAGGTGTGTCCATCTATCATCCTCGTCATGAACAGTTTCAATTTCGCCCGGGTCCGATTATGACGAATATATTATTAGCGGATGAAATTAATAGAGCTACAACGAAGACGCAGTCAGCCTTGCTGGAGGCGATGGAGGAGGCGCATGTTACTGTTGACGGCGAAACCTATCATTTGCCGCAGCCTTTCGTGCTGCTGGCAACGCAAAATCCGATTGAGTTTGAAGGCACCTATTCTTTGCCTGAAGCTCAGCTTGACCGATTTATGATGCGGCTGACGCTCGGTTATCCAAGCAAGGAGGATGAGCATCAGATGATTGTAGCCTCGAGCAAGGCTCCATCCGAGCATATTCAAGCGGTTATCGATATCGAGGATATGCTGTATATTCAGGAGCAGGCTCAACAGATTCATATCGATAGCGCTGTTGCCACTTATATTCTTTCTATTATAAGTGCTACGAGAGAGCATGAAAATGTGGTGCTCGGGGCAAGCCCTAGAGCGACGATTGCACTTGCTAAAGCTGCCAGAGCGAGAGCGTTTCTGCATGAGCGCGACTATGTAACGCCTGATGATGTAAAGGAATTGGCGCCGTACGTTATTGCGCACCGCCTGCTGCTTCAGATGGAAGCGAAGATGAGGGGGATCAATGCGCAGCGCGTTGTGGACGATATTTTGCAATCGACAAAAGTTCCAGTAAGACTGGAGAATTAAATGATGGTTAAATCAATCAATGCGAAGCTGAGATGGATGTATATGGCGGCTATTTATGGAATCAGCCTGCTGTATGTAATGTTTCAAGGCGGGAAAACAGCGTTTATGCTATTTATTATATTGAATTTGCTGCTTTTATACTTATTGCTCGGCCACTTTAGCGGTATTTATAGAGTGCATGGCAAGCGAACGGTTAAAGTGGAAGGGGACGAGGTCAGGGAGCCGTATATTCGTGCAGGCACCCAGCTGGAGCTTGAGCTGCACATTACAATTCCGGGCTATTACCCGCTTACTTATGTTATCGTACGCGATTACTTGAAGAGGCACGATGGGCAGCTGCTTATGTTCGAGGATTCCTTTTTGCCAACCTGGCGAAAAGGGGGACGGATTGCCTACAAAAGCCCGCAGCTAAAAAGAGGCGGCTATACTTTCCAAAAGACAGAATGTCTGACTTACGATGTGTTTGGATTGTTTGAGCATAAAGGATCGTTTGAAAGCGGAACTGAGATAGCGGTACAACCGCAAACGGTATATTTAAGAAGCTGGGACAGCTTGTTTAAGTCGCAGCAAGGGCTGTATGCACACGCAGCCGCCTCGCGCTCCGCGAAGGAGACGACGCAGCTTAACGGCATCCGTGAGTATTTGCCGGGCGACCGCTTATCACGCGTGCATTGGAATGCGACTGCCAAAACAGGCGAATGGAAATCCAAAGCTTTTGAAAAGGAATCGCTGCCCCGCATGATCGTCATATTGGATTGCAGCAAGGAAAGCTACTCGAGCAGCGGCGACGACTTTGAGCTTGCCGTATCTGCCGCAGCCTCTTTGCTCGAAAGCGGCCTGCGTTCCAATACGGCCATGGGTTTGCTTACGACCGGGCATGAGACCGCTTGGTTTAATCCGCGTGCCGACGCCTGGCAGAAGGCTGCGGTGCTGAAGCATTTGACTTTTGCTGAACCGAGCGGTTTGCAGACGTTGCTGGAAGCAGTTAAGCATTCCGAGGCTTTGCTTGACAAGGGCGGAGTTGTCATTGTTGTTTCGGCAAGCCCGTTAGTGAAGCTGTTGCCCGTGCTTGACTGGCTGCAGCGTCGCGAGCTGCATCCGCATTTGATACGGACTGGCGCTGCAGAGCCTGGAATCGAATTCCGCCGCGAGCAATCTATTAAGTGGCCGATCTATTCGATTCATGAGCTTCATGAGCTGCCCGCGGTGCTGGAAGGGGGAGGCAGGCGATGAATAGCAAACGAAATGCGTGGTATGAAAAGCTGGTCTCTGTCTTGATAGCTTGTATAATAATGAGCACTTTATCAATATTTGAAGCCTATTGGTGGGAAGAAACGTTCTCGATTGCCTATTTTACTGTCGGTACCGCACTTGTAATCCAGTTGGTGCTGCCATGGCGTTGGCTGAAGACGAAGCTTTTTTTGCAGTGGCTTGCCGCAGCAGCTGTAACTGTCGTTAAAGTGCCGGAAGTGCTTCACTGGAGCAAGCAGGAAAGCTGGGCGGTTACGTTCGAAATGCTGATGAACGAGCTTGTTAAGCTCTATCCTTTTATTTGGATAAGCCTTGCTGTTCTAGTTATTTATCAAATGCTTTTGTATTGGTCGACGACTAGAATTCGAATTTTTGGAACAATCGGCACCAGCCTAATTATTTTAACAATCGTAGATTCCTTTACTCCTTACTGGTTATGGGATAATGTAGCGGTTGTTGTGCTGCTTAGCCTGATTTGGCTGGCTGCCTATCATCTTCATACCTTGCAGAAGGAGCATCCTCACAGCTGGAAGGTGCTGCTGGAATATCCGCTTTATGTCGTGCTGCCCATGCTGCTTGTATTGAGTATTATTATGCTGACAGGTATCAGCATGCCGGCAACGGCGCCTCTCTTGAAGGACCCATATACAATGTGGAAGCATGCCAAGGGCGAGCGAGTAAATATTAATCTGGGAGAAAAAAATAATGCTGCAAATAACGGATTGAAGTCAAATTTGTCAGCGAGCTCAGGCTATAGCCGGGATGATAGCAGTCTTGGCGGCGGCTTTCAGTATGATTATTCTCCTGTCATGACGGTTACTACTAATAGGAAAAGCTATTGGAGGGGAGAAACGAAAAGCTTCTATGACGGCAAAGGCTGGATGATTGAGGATTCTGCTGATTACAAACGTTTGCTGAGCCGGACGAAAGCTGTCGGCAGCAATGGCGAAATAGACGAGCAGCGTCCGCGCCCCCATGCGCAAACGAATGAAATTGTGCAAACTGTATCGATGGCCAGAGATGTAGATTATCCTGTATTGTTTGCAGCTGCGCCAGTTACAAAGGTTATTTCGATTGGAGCGGATGATGCGGAGCTGTATGAACATTTAAGTTGGTCGCCAGGTCTTTGGGAGCTGCGCTGGAATGATCAGACGCCGCAATCCTTTCCTTCGACTTATACCGTAGTTTCCGAAGAGATCGTATTGGACGAGGAAGCTTTGAGAACGGTGGACGCGCACATTCAAGAGGAAGATCTAAACGATATTTATTTGCAGCTTCCGGATGATTTGCCGGAAAGAGTAAAGCAGTTGGCCGAGGAAATTACGGCAGAAGCGGCTAATGACTATGATAAAGCCCGGATGCTGGAGCAATATTTACGGCTTCATTACACGTACTCCAGTACACCTGACAGCAGCAAGCTGACCGGTCAATCCACAGATTTCGTCGATCAATTTTTATTTGAGCTGTATGAAGGCTATTGCGATTACTTTTCGACAGCAATGGTAGTCATGGCCCGCACGCTTGACATGCCTGCCAGATGGGTAAAAGGATTTGCACCAGGCTATTTGCCAGCCTCTGCGTCAGCCAATGGCTGGATGGATTCTGAAGCTGTAGTCACAGATCCGGCAGGAGCCGGCGCCTATACCGTTCGCAACAGTGATGCGCATTCCTGGCTGGAAATCTATTTTGACGGCTATGGCTGGATTGCATTTGAGCCGACCGCCGGTTTCTCTTTTCCTTACGCCATGCCGCTTCAAGAGGAGACGGACATACAACAGCCTGAAGTGCCGGAGGAGAAGGATGAGCCTGCTGCTCCAGAAATGAGTGAGAATACGACTGAAAAAACAGCTTCTCTCATCCCGTTGCTTCTATTAATTATAGTGCCGGTTATAGGGCTGCTGTTCGCTCTGCTTTATCGCAAAAAGCTAATAGGCTGGTGGACGGCTTATCGTTATAAGTCCATCGGTAATAATGAAAGAATTATAATGGAAGCCAATAAGCTGCTTCGCCAATGCGCGAGACAAGGACTGCTAAGGTCAGAGCATGAGACGATGCGCGAGGCTGTGCTGCGCTGGCTGGATGAAGGGAAGTATAATTCCGCCAAACAGCCGCTCCTGCAATTGCTGGATTTATTTGAACAAGCGAGATACAGCGGCAAGCAGGCTAGCGCTGAGCAGCTGCAGGTTGTGCAGCGCTGCGCGGAGGAAGTAAAGCATATCATTGCCGAGGCCAAAAAAGATAAAGGATAAAGGTTATTTGTCATTATAAGAAGCTATAAGTTTTTTCTACAAACTTGTTCTTATAATTCGTCAGTAAACATGCCTTTTCAAAGGTCGGCGAAGCCGTTTATCCTTGTTTGCAACGAATTTGGTTTGTGTGGTATAGTTTCGTAAGATAGCAGGGAGAAAGAAGAGGGATTACGGCTATGCTCGAAAGATTAGTACCGAAGCTGCGTGTCAATTCGGTATATGATATCGATTTGGAAAAGTTGTATGCGCAAGGAATTAGGGGGATCATTACCGATTTAGATAATACACTTGTAGGCGCCAAGGTTGCTCTTGCAACGCCAGAGCTTGCAGCTTGGCTGAAGACGGTTGAGGAGAAAGGCATTCGAGTCGTTATTGTTTCCAATAACAATGCGGATCGGGTAGGCGGCTTCTCAACCCCGCTCAGCCTGCCGTTTGTCTATTCCGCGCGCAAGCCGTCTAGGCGTGCGTTCAAGCAGGCGCTTGATCTGCTCCGCTTAAAGCCTGAGCAGACGGTTATGATAGGCGACCAGATGCTCACTGACGTGCTTGGCGGCAATCGTATGGGATTGTACACCGTTCTGGTTGCTCCTATTTCGCCTGCAGATGAAGGAGTAATGACCCGTGTTAACCGAAAAATTGAACGGATTGCGCTCGTTAGGCTGCGCAAGCGGGGCCTATGGCATGAGGAGGAACAAAAGTGAGTAAGGATCAAGCAAATATGGAGGCTCTGTCCTGCTCTGGATGCGGCGTCAAGCTGCAAACAGAGCGCAGCGAGCTGCCAGGCTATTTGCCGCAAAATGCAATGCAGCGGGAGCCGGTTATATGCCAGCGCTGCTTTAGAATTAAACATTATAATGAAGCATCAACCGTTGCCATAGACCAGGATGATTTTTTGCGCCTGTTAGGAAAAATCGGCGAAACGGACAGCCTTGTCGTACATATCGTAGACTTATACGATTTTGAAGGAAGTCTTATTTCGGGATTGCAGCGCTTTGTCGGCAACAATCCTGTTTTGCTTGTCGTCAACAAGATCGATTTGCTGCCCAAATCAATCAATGCCAACCGGATTCGCAATTGGGTGCAGCAGCAGGCCAAGCTGCAAGGAATTCGTACGGTTGACGTTGTGCTGTGCAGCGCTAAGCGCAATATGGGCATGGAGCATGTGCTCACTGCTCTTGAGAAGCATCGCGAGGGACGGGATGTATATATCGTCGGTGCGACAAATGTGGGCAAATCTACATTAATTAATCGCATTATCCGCGATTACAGCGATTTGGATAATGAGCTTACGACCTCGCGTTATCCGGGCACAACGCTTGATGCCATTAAAATTCCGCTGGATGATGGAAGATTTATTATCGATACGCCTGGTATTGTTTATTCCAGCCGGCTGACAGAGGCTGTGCCGCGCAGCTTCCTTGGCTCATTGCTGCCGGATAAGCCGATCAAGCCGCTCGTCTATCAGCTGAATGAAAAACAAACGTTATTTATCGGCAGCATCGTTCGTTTTGATTTTGTAGAAGGAGAACGCCAATCCTTTACCCTTTATATTTCCAACAGCTTGAATGTTCACCGTACAAAGCTGGAACGCGCGGATCAGCTGTATGAGGAGCATCGCGGAGAACTGCTCGGCACTCCTTCATTAGAGGAGCTTGCAGAAATACCGCCATGGACAAGGCATTCATTGCGCGTTGCGCGCGGAGCCAAGCAGGACGTATTTATTGCAGGGCTTGGCTGGATTCATATTAACAGCACCGAAGGGGCATTGCTGGATGTTTATGCGCCAAAAGGAATAAAGGTCATGCTTCGAAATGCTATGATTTAAGCGACAGCTCGAGACTGGCGTTTTATTGCGGTAAAAATTCGTATATACCATGAATCGACAATCTCAGCTTGCTGCTTGCATGAAGGGGGAAAAATTGTGGCAAGAGAGAGTTTTCAGCATGTCATTGATAGTCACACCACTTTATTTGGTGTTATTGGCGATCCTATACGCCATTCCAAATCGCCTGTTATGATGAATCGCGCTTTTTGCGAAACAGGCGTTAATGGTGTATATACTGCGTTTCATATTACTGATCAGACGCTCCCCGCGTTTATCGCTGGAGTCAGAGCGATGAATATTCGCGGCGTCAATGTGACGATTCCGCACAAGCTGCAGGTTATGGGGCTGCTGGATCATATCGATGAAGGAGCCGCAGCAATAGGAGCTGTCAACACGATTGTGAATGACAACGGAATTTTAACGGGTTATAACACAGATGGGATAGGCTATGTGCGTTCGCTTAAGGAAGAAGCGATTGCGAGTCTGACCGGCAAGCGGATCGTCGTTATTGGAGCGGGCGGCGCTGCCCGCGGCATTATCTACGCGCTGCTGCAAGAGCAGCCTGCTCAAATAACGGTTGTCAATCGCACTGTCGACAAGGCTGAGCAGCTCGCTGCTGCACTTGGAGTCTACGCCAAGAACGGGGCTGCCGTGCTTGACGCTCGCTCGACAGATTCGCTGCAGGCGCTGTGCGGCGAAGCGGAGCTTGTTATTAATACAACCTCTGTAGGCATGTTTCCGAATGTTGATGCTTCCCCGCTCGATGCTTCCTGGCTGCAGCCGGGGGCAGTGGCGAGCGATCTTATTTATAATCCGCTGCAAACGAAGTTTTTGCTCGATGCGAAGCAGCGCGGCTGCATCACACACGGCGGATTAGGCATGTTTATTAACCAAGGCGCTTACGCATTTGAATATTGGACAGGCAAGCCGGCCCCTGTAGCTGCTATGCGCGAGATCGTGCTGGCCTCACTTGAAGCCTAACGCGTAGTATAGAAACGCAATAATATAGAGATAACTGTGATGAAAGAAGGAATAGCAGCATGCTAACAGGTAAACAAAAGCGATATTTGCGCTCGATGGCTCATCATCTGCAGCCCATTTTCCAAGTAGGAAAAGGAGGCACGAATGATCATCTTGTGCGGCATATTTCAGAGGCGCTTGAGGTTAGGGAGTTAATAAAGATATCGGTGCTCAACAATTGCATGGACGATCCGAAGGAAATTGCAGTTGAGGTAGCGGATGCCGCAGGCGCTGAGCTTGTGCAGGTAATTGGGAAAACAATCGTTCTGTATAAGGAATCGACTGATCATAAAAAAATCGAACTGCCAAGGTAAGGAGCGCTCGCTATGAAAGCAATCGGCATTATGGGGGGCGCGTTTGACCCAATCCATATTGGCCATTTGATCGCAGCAGAAAGTGCTCGCGAGGCTTGCAAGCTGGATGAGGTTTGGTTCATTCCGACGTTCGGCTCTCCGCTTAAGGCGAATCGTCCTGGAGCAGAAGGGCAACATCGATTAGCGATGGTTGAAGCGGCCATATCCGGCAACTCCGCCTTCAGAGCGATTGATATGGAGCTTGCCAGAGGGGGGACCAGCTACTCGATTGATACGGCAGCGGAGCTGTTGCGCCAGTATCCCGCCTATAGCTTCTCTTATATTATCGGCTCGGATCGGATTAATGATTTGCCCCAATGGCATCGGGTAGAGGAGCTTGCAGCTATCGTTTCCTTTATTGGATTAGAGCGTCCGTCCGACGCGCCTCGTCTTGAGCAGCTGTCTCCCCGGTTGAAAGAAAGGCTGCAGATGGTGCAGATGCCTGCTATCGGCTTGTCTTCAACAGCGCTGCGAGATAAGCTTTCTGCAGGCCGATCCGTTAGGTACGAGATTCCTGCTGAGGTTGAGGCTTATATAAGGAGGCACGATTTGTATGGATCGGTTGCAGCTTATTAATACGGTGAAGCAAGAAATGCCCGAGCGCAGATGGCTGCATACGGAAGGCGTTATGCAAACGGCGATCGAGCTTGCGCGGCGCTTTGGCGGCGACCCCGAAAAGGCCGAGCTGGCGGCAATTGTGCATGATACTGCAAAGTACTGGGCAGTTGACCGTATGGAACGAATGATTCGCGAAAATAATTTAGATATACAAGTTTTGCAGTATGAGAAGGAGCTGTGGCATGCGCCAGTTGGAGCATGGGTAGCCGAGCATGTTTATGGGATCACTGATTCGGAGGTTCTCAATGCTGTTCGTTATCATACCTCCGGCAGGGCAGGCATGTCTTTGCTGGAGAAGATCGTATGGGTTGCAGATTATATTGAACCGGGGCGCAGCTTCCCGGGTGTCGAGCAGGTACGTGCGATCAGTGAAACGGATTTGGATGGGGCGCTTCTGTCCGGCTTGATGAGGACGATTGATTTTTTGAAGGAAAAGGGTAAGCACATTTATCCGCTCACATTGGAAGCGAGAGATAGCTTACAGCAAGAAATTTTAGAGAGATAGGGCATAAGGAGGAAACAATTTGACAATTAAAGCGGAAGCATTGCTTTCCTTGGTTGTGAATGCGGCTGAGGATAAGAAAGCTCATGATGTGATTGCGTTGAATTTAAAAGAAATCTCGCTTGTCGCGGATTACTTTGTTATATGCAGCGGTAATTCGGACACCCAGGTTCAAGCTATAGCTTCGGAGATACGCAAGCAGGCCGAGCAAAAGGGAGTTCGCATTCGCGGTATTGAAGGCATGGACACAGCGCGCTGGGTGCTTATAGATATGGGTGATGTCGTTGCTCATATTTTCCATCGCGAGGAACGCGAATTTTACAGCATTGAGCGCCTGTGGTCAGATGCGAAGGTTGTGGAATTCTCATGAGCTTAACAGCGGGCACTACAATTGTGCTTACCGTATCCAGAGAGGTGTCGCCTTACGGCTATTTCGTCACGGACGGAATTTCGGATGTGCTGCTGCCGTATACGGAATTGGTTGGCTCCAAGCCGAAGGTTAATGATGCTGTAGAAGTATTTATTTTTTATGATTCCGAGGACCGTATTGCGGCAACGATGCATAAGCCGCTTCTTCAGCTTGGCGAATTGGCCCGGCTGAAGGTGGCTGACGTGCATCCGCGCCTGGGCTGTTTCCTAGAAATGGGATTGGGCAGGCAGCTGCTTCTTCCGTTGTCGGAGCTGCCTGAGAAAATCGATTTTCGGCCGCTTCCAGGCGATGAGGTTTTCGTCATCATGAAGCATGACAAAATGGGACGGCTGGTAGCGAAGCTTGCCTTTGAGGAAGAATTGTCACAGCTTGTTTTTCCGGCTCCTGACAGCTGGAAAAGTCAATGGGTGGAAGGCTGGGTAACAAAAACGCTGCAAATGGGCTCGTTCGTCATTCTAGACGGCGGAGTAGTCGGCTTCGGCGTATATGGACTTATACCTAGCCCGGAGCGTACGCGGCCGCTTAGACTGGGTGAGCGCGTGCGTGCGCGAATTACATTTATTCGCGAGGATGGCAGAGTCAATCTTTCGATGACGGAGCGTAAAGAAGTAGGAAGAGTACAGGATGCTGATCGCCTGCTGCAATTTCTTAAGGAACGTCCTGGCGGCAGCATGCCTTATTCGGATCAGACAGAAGCCGAAATTATAAAAAGCCGCTTCGGGATTAGCAAGGGTGCATTTAAGCGTGCGTTAGGAAAGCTGATGCGCGAAGGCGTTGTGACGCAAAAAGGAAGCTGGACTCATCTTGTGCAGCCTGCAGAGGATACCGGCAAAGATGGAGGCCAGGATGAGCAATGACACAATATTACGGCCATTTTGCAGCGGTCTATGATCGGTTGATGGAGGATATGCCGTATGCGGAATGGCTTGGCTTTGCACGGTCCGCCTGGAACAAGTACGGCATGCCGGAGACGATTGTCGACTTAGGCTGCGGAACGGGCAGTCTTTCTATTCCATTGTCCCGCTCGGGCTTTCATGTGTACGGGATCGATTTGTCATCGGACATGCTTACGGTTGCCCGCAGCAAATGGGACGAAACCCCTGCGCAGGCTGTAAGGCCCCGTGCAGGCTCGATCAGGTGGCTGCAGCAGGATATGAGGGAGTGGCATCTTCAAGAGCCTGTGGACACCGTTATATCGTTCTGTGATTGCTTGAATTATTTGACGGAGGAAGCAGATGTCGAGGCAGCCTTTAGAGCGACCTTCCGCGGGCTTAAGGATGGGGGCACGTTTTTATTTGACGTGCATCCGCCCAAGCAGTTTGTTCGCTATGCAGAAGAGCAGCCTTTCGTATTGGACGAGCGGGACGTCGCTTATATTTGGACTTGCGATTTTGAAGAAAGCAAGCATTTGATCGAGCATCATTTGACGATCTTTGCCAAGGATGAGGGCACGCGCTTCTCGCGATTTGAGGAGATGCATATACAGCGCGCCTACGATCCCGAGTGGCTGAGGGCGGCGCTTCAGCGCGCCGGCTTTTCTAAAGTGGACAGCTATGCGGATTTCGAGCTCGAGCCAGCCAGCGCACAATCGGAGCGCTTGTTTTTTGTTGCTGTCAAGTAGAGAGTTTTAGTAGAAACTCGTTTGGAAACTCTAACGAATGCTGACACCGCTATTATGCCGAAAAAGCTTGTTATAAATTTGTAACGAATCGTAGCATGCTTATCAGCTATAAACAACTGCCTAAACGAGCATTTGTTCACAGATAGCGTCTCTGTGATGCGTTAGAATTTCAAAAAGTGCATTTATGCGAAATAACGCCTTTAGGATTCGTTACAAAATGAAAGCTTCTCGAGCTCCGTTCTAGATTTGTTATCCAAGCTATTAGGCTGCAACCTCTTTATTCTCTTAGCGCGTCTTTTAATCGGGTATTCATATTACTTAAAGGTTGCTGGCGTTTTGCCGCAGCCTTTAATTTTTTTTGCTCTTCTTCTAGCGCTGCAACTTTTTGCTCTAGCTGTTCTATATAGTCAATTAGTTCAGTAAGTGTATAACCGGCATCAGAAAATAATTTGGCAATCTTTTCGCGCAACTGTGCTGCAGAATCATTATTCATATAACTTCCTCCAAAAATATTTAAAATGATCATTAAAATGACACTACCCCATCATAGCTGTATCTGATAGAATAGTCGAGTACGTCTTTTTTTGAAAAAATGCGTTCGTTCACCGTCTATGAAATTATGACTTTTATTTGTCACCGGTTTTACAGGAAATTGAAATGCCGACTTTAAAAGGAGTAAAATAGACTCGTTTTTACCGTCTGTATAACAAAATTTTTTAGCCTATTGACACTTTATAATCGCTTGTCCGGTGCGCAATTTGAGACATTTCTGCTGTCAAATATATGAAATTGCAGCTCGCTTCTCTTAAAAAATAGCTTGACAAATGAATATTTCAACTCTGGTAAAGTAACCATTTTTATCGTCAAATATGGATTGACTATATCTATATATTGAGGTACAATTCTATTCGTCAACTACATATTGACGAATACAACCTTTTTAGCAGTCTATTACTGGTAAGTCAGTACAGGCGCATTCGGCGCGAATTTAAGTCGGAAGCGCTTTTTGATTGCTGAAATTTACTAGAGGAGCGAGTATGTGATGCTAATTGTCTATGAATCGAAAACAGGCAATGTCAAGCGTTTCATTAACAAGCTGAATATGAGGGCAGTATCGGTCGATGAACAGAGTGAAATCAACGAGCCTTTTGTTCTCGTAACCTATACGACAGGCTTTGGACAAGTTCCAGAAAAGGTGAATCAATTTTTGGAGCGCAATTCCAAAAATTTGCGCGGTGTATCCGCCAGCGGTAACCGAAATTGGGGGACAGGCTTTGCAAAAAGCGCTGACCGGATTTCTGAGAAGTACCACGTACCTGTTATTTTAAAGTTTGAGCTTAGCGGCACGACACAGGATACGAAACATTTTGTCGAAAGGGTGCAAACCATTGAAGCATATTGAGCTGAATAATGAATTGATGCAGCGCGGAGACGACGGCTTCTACCAATTGGAGAAAGATAAGGAAGCTGTTGTCGCATTTATGGCAGAAGTAGATGAAAAAAGCGTTAAGTTCGAGTCATTGCGCCACAAGCTGGACTATTTAATTGATAATGACTACTACGATAATGTTTTCGACTCTTATACATATGAGCAGGTAGAGGCCGTATTTAACCTTACAACAAGCCATGATTTCCAGTTCCAGTCTTATATGGCAGCCTCCAAGTTTTATAAAGACTATGCTATGAAAACGAATGACAAGACGCAGTACTTGGAGCAGTATTCAGACCGTGTCGCAATCGTAGCGCTGCATTTGGGCGAAGGCAATTTCGAGCGCGCCATGCGCATAGCAGAAGCGATGATCGAGCAGCGCTTGCAGCCTGCAACGCCAACCTTCCTTAACGCGGGCAAAAGCCGCCGCGGCGAGATGGTATCCTGCTTCCTGCTTGAGATGGATGACTCTCTCAACTCTATTAACTATGTGCTTGGCACCTGCATGCAGCTTTCCAAAATCGGCGGGGGCGTAGCGGTAAACTTATCCAAGCTTCGCGGCCGCGGCGAACCGATTAAAGGCGTAGAAGGCGCTGCAAAGGGCATTATGCCGGTTCTGAAGCTGATGGAGGATGCGTTCTCCTACGCAGACCAAATGGGACAGCGCAAAGGCTCAGGCGCTGGATACTACAATATTTTTGGCTGGGATATTATCGAGTTTCTTGATTGTAAAAAAATCAATGCCGATGAGAAGCTGCGCATTAAAACATTGTCTATCGGCTTAATTATTCCTAATAAATTTTACGAGCTTGCGGAACGCAATCAACCATTAGTCGTATTCGGACCGCATTCTGTATATCGTGCATACGGCAAGCATCTAGATGATATGGATATGGATGAAATGTATGAGGAACTGCTGGCTAATGACAAAGTAAAGAGAAAAACGGTCATGAGCGCTCGCGATATGCTTACAAAAATCGCTTCCATTCAGCTTGAATCCGGTTATCCGTATATTATGAACAAATCAAACGCCAACAGCATGCATGCGCTTAAGGATGTCGGCTCTATCAAAATGTCCAATCTTTGCACAGAAATATTCCAGCTGCAAGAGACTTCTGACATTAATGACTACGGCACAGATGACATTATCCGCCGCGACATAAGCTGCAATCTCGCATCTCTTAATATCGTTAATGTAATGGAGCATAAGAAGCTGAAGGAATCCGTTCACGTCGGCATCGAGGCCCTTACGACGGTCAGCGATTTGTCCAAAATCGATAATGCACCAGGCGTGCGCAAAGCTAATGAGGAGCTGCATTCCGTCGGCTTGGGCGCGATGAACCTTAACGGTTATCTAGCCAAAAATAAAATTGCTTATGAGAGCAAGGAAGCCAGAGAATTTGCAGGCGTATTCTTTATGATGATGAACTATTATTCCTTGGAGCAAAGCATGCTGATCGCCAAGGAGCGCAACGCGACGTTCAAAGATTTTGACCGCTCTGAATATGCGAAGGGCACCTACTTTACACGCTATATTGAAACGGACTACCGTCCTGTATCCGACCGTGTGAAGGAACTGTTTGAAGGCATGTACATTCCGGGGCCTGAGGATTGGGCAGCACTGAAGGAGCAAGTGCAAAAGCATGGCCTTTATCATGCGTATCGTCTTGCTATCGCGCCTACACAAAGCATTTCGTATATTCAAAATGCTACGTCAAGCGTCATGCCGATCGTTGAGCATATTGAAACAAGAACATATGCGAACTCAACGACCTACTATCCAATGCCATATTTGTCCCAAGATAACTTCTTCTATTACAAGTCTGCTTACAATATTGATCAGTTCAAGCTGATTGATATGATTGCAGAGATTGGACAGCATGTGGACCAAGGCATTTCGACTGTACTGCATGTTAATAGTAATGTTACTACTCGTGAATTGGCGCGTTTCTATGTTTATGCAGCCAAAAAAGGCTTGAAATCCCTTTACTATACGAGAACTAGAATTCTATCTGTTGAAGAATGTACGAGCTGCGCAGTGTAATCTATCAATATAGTTGCATATGCAGCAAAAAAGGAGCTTGCCAATTATGAAAGCAGTAAACTGGAACCGTCCGGATGATGACTTTACGCTCACATTCTGGCAGCAGAATGTTATGCAATTTTGGACAGATGAAGAAATCCCACTGTCTGATGACAAGATGGACTGGCTTGCAATGTCAGAGGTAGAACGCCACACGTATAAGCATGTGCTTGGCGGGCTTACCCTTTTAGATACGATTCAGGGCGGCGTCGGCATGCCCAAAATTCTTGAATTTGTAGATGGCCTGCAGCGCAAGGCGGTGCTTGGCTTTATGTCCATGATGGAGCAAATTCACGCCAAATCATACAGCAGCATATTTACAACACTGGCATCGGTTGAGGAAATCGATAATATATTTAAATGGATTGAAACAAATGAGCAGCTGCAAAAGAAGGCAAAAATGATTACAGCATGCTATAATAGCATTACAGGTCCAAAAGAGCTATACAAAGCGATGGCAGCATCTGTATTCCTCGAAAGCTACTTGTTCTACAGCGGCTTTTTCTACCCGCTATATTTGGCTGGTCAGGGCAAAATGACAAACAGCGGCGAGATTATCAATCTCATTTTGCGTGACGAGAGCATTCACGGCCTTTATGTAGGCGTGCTTGCACAAGAGCTTATGCAAACCTTTGAGCCAGAAGAACAGGAGCAGCTGCGCGCCGAGATTTTAGCGCTGCTGGAGGAGCTGCACGCGAATGAAGAGGTTTATACAGAGCAGCTGTACAGCGATATCGGGCTGGCGGAAGAAGTAATGACTTATGTGCGCTATAATGCGAATAAAGCATTGATGAATCTTGGCTATGATCCTGTGTTTCCAGAGGAGCCAATCAACCCGATCGTATTTAACGGCATTAGCACGCACACGAAGCAGCATGACTTTTTCTCCAAAAAAGGAAACGGCTATATTCGTACGCTTAATGTTGAACCACTTACAGATGAAGATTTTGTGTTTGAGTTTTAAGAGCAAATGGCTTACCTTGGACTAAAATCAACAGTACTACTATAGATTACACAAAATCGCTCGCGCAATTGGCTTACAAACCATGCAAGAGCGATTTTTGGCGCTGAAAGGGAGTGAACCTTGATGAAATCAGTAGCAGTGAGAAAATTGGCCGAACGATTCTCGTTGGAGGTGCTTGCCGGCGAGAGCTGTCTTGACCGTCTTATAACAAAAGCCAGAGCGCATCGTCCTGGCTTGGAGTTTGTCGGTTATTTCGATTTTTTCCCGCAAGAGCATGTTCAGATTTTAGGAAAAAAAGAAATTAATTACTTGCACGCCTTAACAGAGGATGAACGAAATCACCATATAGGCAATATAGTAAAATACCATCCGCCCTGCTTTATCGTAACCTCTGAACAAGAGGGCCTCAAATATTTGAAAAAATATTGCGATGAGGAAGGCATTCCGCTGCTGCGTACAAAGCTGCGCACGACTCCTTTCATTGGCGCGCTCGACGCTTATTTGCTTAAGTCGCTAGCTCCTGAAATATCGATTCACGGTGTATGCCTCAATGTATCCGGCATTGGCATATTGCTGCGCGGCAAATCGGGAGTGGGCAAGAGCGAAACAGCGCATACGTTAATTCGCAGAGGCCATAGATTGGTTGCCGATGATATTGTTGTGCTTAGAAAGCTGAGCGATCAGACACTGCTCGGCAGCCATAATGAGACAACGAAGGAGTTCCTTGCGCTTCGCAGCGTTGGGCTCGTTAATGTAGTGCGCTTATATGGGCGTAAAGCCTTTCAGGATGAAACAAGAATTGTGCTTGATATAGAGCTGACCAAATGGAAGGATAACGAGCTGAACAATGATCTGGAGCTTGAGCCCAAATTTGTCGATTATATGGGTGTATCTATTCCACATATCGAAATTCAGCTGCAGCCAGGCCGCGATGTAGCCGGGTTAATTGAAGCAGCAGCGAATAACTGGTATTTGAAGCAGCAGGGCTATAGCGCAGCTGAGGAATTCATGAAGCGATTGGAATTTTAATTAGCGGAGCAGAATAAGCATGTACCGTTGTGCGCATGTAAAAAACTGTACCTTGAATGGCAAAATATGTTACACTTACCGTAGTATGATGATCCAAGCTTATTATTTCTAACCGATGAAAAGGAGAGAATAGCATGGAAAACTGCTCAATCATTTCAAAATCTGCTCTACATCTAGTCGGAATGAGCTACAGCGGGCCTTTCTCCACAATTGGAGATGAGGCGATAAGACTGCAAACAGAATTTCTGGCACGCAAGCATGAATTGAACGGAGCGGAGAAGTCATCCGTGTTATATTGTCCTTACTACGGTAATGAAGTGTTTGCTACCTATTGGGCCTGTGTAGAGGTAGAACGGCATTTGGACAATTTGCCGCAGGGTATGGTCCAGTTTACGATTCCGCCGCATCAGTATGCGATGGCGGCAGTTTCAGATAAACGAATAGGCGAAGGATATGAACAGCTATTCTCATGGATTGAGGAGCAGCGCTTGATTAAGGATGAAAAAGCTGTATCGTTAGAGCTGTTTTACTTTGATGAATCCTTGTTTGAGGAAGAGCCGGTAGAGCTGCTGATTCCGCTTCAAAGCTAGACGGTATACAAATGATATAAAAGACTTCCCATTATTATTAGAGAGCATCTAATGATAACAGGAAGTCTTTTTTTCATTTATAGTTTCAGGTTACAGCCTGGTTTTTTTTGAGAGCAGCGGGGATAGTTTTATAGGCAGATACCTTATTTTTACCTGACGTTTTGGACATGTACATCGCTTCATCCGCTTGCTTGACGAGCTCGTGTATCGGGCAAGGCTGCTTGGCTATACTGTAACCGACACTTACCGTTACACCGGACTCTAGCTCCACTCTGCTGCGTATCGATTCAGCAACGCGGCGCACTTTGTTGGCGGCTACCGCGATGCAAGCAAGAAGTTCTTCGCCGCCGTAGCGGCCGCTAATGCCGATTTCGGCTGTTTCTTCTTTAATAATTTCGGCTACTTGCTTTAAAATAACGTCGGCATGCAAATGGCCCTTCGTATCATTGAGCTTCTTGAAGTTGTCAATATCGCAAAAAATAATAGCAACAGGAGTTGACTGCCGTATCATCTGCTCCGCCTTCGACTGGAAATGACGTCTATTATACAGTCCGGTCAGACCATCTAATATTGAAACATGATACGTAGTGAGCAACCGGTCGATCACCCAGTCAAATAATAATAAAAACAATAAACAATAGTATAGGATAGGTGCAGCGTAAATAATTAGTTTTAGGTAGGGCGTATACGTCTCGAATAGGTATTGATTTGCCAAGCGTGCCAGCTCATATATAAAATATATGATGAGGCTTGCATAATATTTGCGCGTCAGATTAGCTGATCTCGTGGCAATGATGACGATAAGCACGACTGCCAGGCTGTATAAATCAAGCATCGGCCATTGAGGCATAAAGTGCTCCGCTACAGGAAGCAGCAGCGAAAAAGCTGCGAGCAGTGCAAAAGGAACCACCTTTAGCTGTGCGGAACGGTATGTATACAATTTTAAATAAACAAAGTTTATAATGATAAAGGAGATGATTTGCAGTAAAATAGCTGTCACATTCAGCCAGCTTGAGTATGCTGTTGGTATAAGGGAATCAGAAAGCAATAAACTGTGCTTAACGAAGAACAGGAGCAGAGCAGATATTAACAGCTGGTAAATTTGTTTGTTCTTATAGCTTTCATATAGCTTAAATGCCATGAACAGCATTAATACGATAACGGCGATTGTTGCCCCATTGGCAAATAGCATGGCATGCAAGCTGAAAATAGATAATGACACGATACGACCACCTGTACAATGAAATCACGCTCCGCTTTACGGAACATACGTTCTATTGTATCATGTATAGGAAAAAAGGCATAGGAAAAGTTTAGCAGCTTGACAATGCAGTCTGGGAGATGAGTAACGATGAATATTTTACAAGCATTATTTTTCCCTCCGGAACAGCCTGGAGGGGTATCTTCTATGGTTCCGTATATTAAGGAAGGTTTTAAGGAGCTTGGTACCGAAATGGAGCTGTTTTCTTTGCCTAAGCGGGTTCGCGGCAAGGGGCAGGACGATATTCGTTTTCATACATTTGACGTTTCGGAGTATACCGGTAATACTTTAGTTGAAAAGTATATGCAAACGTATCGCGATTACTTGTGGTGGTCGCGTATGCGCATTCAAAAAAGCTACGATATTATTCATGCCCATCATCCGATCGTAGCACTTACCATGAAGCGATTATTTCCGAATACGCCGCTGGTTGTCACCATACATTCCAGCTTTGAGCGAGAGCTTATTCTTAACGGTAAAATCGAGGAGGGCGGAGTAGAGCATCGTTTTTTGACAGCGGTGTACGGAGAACTGGAAGCAAGGGCAGATCTGATCTTGACGGTTTCTCAGTCGTTCAAGCAATATCTGGCCCCGTATATTCAGAAGCCGGAGGCCATTCAAGTTATTGCAAACGGCTTTGACGAGAAGCGCTTCAGACCGATCGATCATGATAATGAAACTGCTCAGCTTATATCGGTGTGCAGGCTTGTGCCAGCGAAAGGTCTTGACGTACTGCTGCACGCTTGCGCTTGCTTGAAGCAGAAAGGTCATTCCTTCGTGCTGCATTTAATTGGGGACGGACCGATAAGAGAAGAGCTTGAGCAGCTGGCTGTCAAGCTTAACTTATACGATGATATCATTTTTTACGGCTATATGCTCCATCCAGAGCAATTTATGCCGTTCTTTGATATTTTCGTATTGCCTTCGCGCGCGGAAGCTTTCGGTTCAGTATTTGCAGAGGCTGCGCTATGCCGCCTGGCGCTTGTAGGCACAAAGGTGGGCGGTATTGCCGAGCAAATTGAAGATGGCGTAAACGGCCTGCTGGTAGCGCCAGATTCACCAGATGAGCTAGCCCGTGCCCTTGAGCAAATGATTCTTGACGGCGAATATCGTACAAAGCTGAGCTATGCTGCTTGGGAAAAGGCGAAGCAAGCTTATTCTTTGCAGCGCGTCATAGCGGAGCTTGAGCAGGTATACAATCATTTGCACCAAGGTTAAGCATGCCTGAAGAAGATTTCTGTTATTTATGGGCGACAAATCGCTAAAAACTTCAGCACCTAAATTGTTTTTTGGCGGAATAGCTGAATAAGCCAAATCAGGCTAATAAAACCGAAGATCGGGTATAAGGTCGAAAGCAATATTTGAAAGCCGATTTGACTGATAAAGTAACAAGCAACAAGAGCAGCAAACAGCAGCAACGGCTTGCTCCATTGAATGCGGCTGTGCAGCTGCAGCGTAAGCCCATAGATATCTGCAATTAAAGTTGTGAAAATTTCTGAAAAAATAATGAAGATATAGGCGGTTTGGATAATGAAGCCGAATTGCTTGGCGATACCTCCCATTGGAATGGAATACTGGGCGATATCAGGCATATTGGCGGATAGGGCGAAGTGTCCGGCGATGAGCATGAAGCCTATTCCAATACCGCCTAATATTGCTCCCCGACGAATTGCTTTCGTGTCGGCAACCTGCGAGCCGAGCGGGACGAGAACAGCTTGGGCGAGAGCCAGATTAAAGGCAACATAAAGGAAAGGCGAGGCTAGGGCTGACCAGAAGCTTTTGCCCGTTTCTAAACTAATAAATTGAGCAGAAGTTGGCAGCTGGCTTGTTTTTAGAATTACAAACAGAGTAAAGAGGAGCATAAAAGGAACAACGATGCTGTTGACGGCGAGAATAGCATTCATTCCTTTTTGCAGCAGCAAATAACAGGCGGCTCCTGTCAAGATAAGCCCGAGCTGATAGGACAGGTCCCAATGCTCGTGAAAGATAGTGCCGGCTCCTGCAAGCATAACCGACGATACGCCCAATAATATAATCAGCATGAAATGGCTTACCCATTTGCCTAAGCGTTCTCCCAAAATCGCTTTATTCAAGTCTTCGTATGATTTGGCAGAAATATAATAGGAAAGCAACATCAGCTTATAGCCAAGCCATACAAATAAAATTGTAGCAATAGCGATCGTGTAGGTAGCGATATAACCGTACTTGGTAAAAAACTGCAATATTTCCTGGCCGGTTGCAAAACCGGCTCCTACAATCGTGCCCATATACGTAAAAGCGATTTGGATCGCTTGATAGCGCGGCGTTTTCATTCTCCTAGTCCCCCTGTCCATCTACCCTATAACTAATAGTTATGATGAAATGGGGACAAGCATGACAGATTTAACCGGCAATGGATCGCAGGATGTGCTAAGAGGCAGCGGTAGACATTAATTTAATGGATATAATTTCGTTCTGGTCCGGGTCGATGTCCAGCTTGAGCAGCGCCCCGACGGCTGAAAACGTTAGTAAATAGTCTGTTTGCTTTTCGGGCTTGCCAAGCTCCTGTACGGCTTCTTCAGGATGATCGCCTATTTGAATGCCGCTTAGTCCGGTGGGCAGCATCTTGCCATAGATTTCTACAAAGTGCACGGCGTTT
Source organism: Paenibacillus sp. IITD108 (assembly GCF_036541265.1). NCBI lineage: Bacteria > Bacillati > Bacillota > Bacilli > Caryophanales > Paenibacillaceae > Paenibacillus > Paenibacillus sp. IITD108. Next base: position 100,075 of record NZ_JAZHCT010000010.1, read on the forward strand.
TTATCATTCAGCCCAATTGAAAATCCGTCATATTCCAGCACGATAATCGTTTCTTTATCTTCTGTCAGCCGATATGTACTATTTTCTTTGCCGTAAATGCGATGTATGTCTGCTATGCTGTCGCCTATAGCAATCCCTTTAAGCAGTGGAGAAGCAGGCTGCCATAGCGCTGAGGTTACAGCATCTCCGTCTTGATTGTGCTGCTCGTGAAGAGCGGATGCCGATTTTTCTGTGTCTTCGGTCTGGGGAGGCTCTGACTGGTCTGTTTTTTTATCCCAATAGCTTTTTTGAGGGCTTGTTCCAGCAGTAGCCGCGGGCTCAATAGCAGGCACATAGGTTGGCGCAGGCGGTGCCGGCGACAGGCATGCCGTAAGCGATAATGCAATAACAGCAATTGCGACGGAGAGCTTGATTGAAGTACGTGCTTGAAACCGACCCGTGTATGGAACTGGAACTTTCATCCTGTATGGAGCCTCCTTTAAAAATAGAATCGCAACGAAGCCGTTTATAATTGTCTGATATATATACTAACGTTTATAGAACAGGAAAGTTTCTAAATTTGTCATTTTATATAAATTAACAGCGATTGATGACTGAGGACTGGTCGAATCATAGAAGCAGGTTACATTTATTGCTAATTAGATTATAGCAGATGTAACAAAAAGCTTCCATTCAACCCTGTTGATAACCAGTTCATTTTACTGTAGAAATCCTGGCCATCCACATCTTTCCTTTGTTCTGACAGCCGCAAAATCATCTTTACTTTTGCAGATGAACATAATCATTTGCGTATTGGGATAAATGAGCAGTATTTGATGCCATATAAACAAACAATAAGTCCGCTAAAGAAACGTTGGTTTTCCAAGTGTTTCTTCAGCGGATTTTTTTTGTTGACAAAATGAGAACGGTTACAATATAATAAAATCGCGTTGAAAAAACGTATTAGCATAACGTATTAGCATAACGTATTAGCAAATTATTAAAAAGGGGGTGATTCGCCAAGAGCCTAGGCGTTAATTAAAAACGTCAAAGCTTGATTATGCAAATGTCTTTTTTTTCGTGTAAATACCCGACGGTCAATTGACACAAAATTATGTCCAATTAGATGGAGGGGTTTAAATGTTAAAAACAATGAGCAAGTTTTCACTTACCTTGATTTTGGCTTTTGCAATAATTTTAAGCGCATGCTCGAAGAATGAACCGGCGCCTGCGTCCGGGCCATCCAACAATGAGAAGAACACCCCGGAAAAACAATCTAACGAAGTAATCGCCATTGATTATTGGGGAGGCTGGACTGGGCCTGACGGCGATGTGATGCGGGAGATGGTTGACCGGTTCAACAGTGAAAACCCAGATATAAAAGTGACGCTAACGACGCTGCAATGGACGCCGCTATTTGAGAAGTTGGTAACACAGTTTAAAGTAGGAGCGCCGCCTTCTTTAATGGCTATGCATCCTCAAGATGTGGCGCAGTTTGCCAATATGGGGATTCTTGACCCGGTTGCCGATCAGGTCGGGGTGAAGAAGGAAGATTTCGATGAGAATGCTTGGAACTATACGTTCTATGATAGCAAGCAGTATGGCATTCCGCTCGATATGCATATGCACGGCTTGTACATGAACACAGAGATGTTCGAAGCAGCCGGACTGGATCCCGCTAAATCTCCTAAAACAGGGGAAGAGTTGATCGAATATGCGACTAAGCTGACCATCGATAACAATGGAAAGCATCCGAATGAAGCTGGATTTGACATAAACAATGTGAAGCAATGGGGCATCGGCCTTCAAAATAACCACCACGCCTTTTACTTGTGGTACGCGCTAATGACACAGCAAGGAGAAGCGTTTTTAAGCAAGGATGCCAAGGAAACTGTATTCGATATGGCTAAATCAGACAAAGCGTGGCAGTTTTTGCAGGATTTGATTTATAAGCATCAGGTTGCACCAAAGGGACAAAAAGCGCCATTCGATGATTTCAAAGCGGGTCTCACTGCAATGGCCATTGACGGGCCGTGGCAGCTTGCAGGCTTGGAAGGCCAGTCGACTATGAAATGGGCAACAGGCGTATTCCCGCAAGTTTTCGATAAGCCGGCTGCATGGGGCAGCGGACATATTCTGACTTTCCCGGTAGAGAAGGATGCCAAAAAGCGCGAAGCGGCGATGAAGCTGGCGAAGTGGATTACAGAGCACTCCGAGGATTGGGCAAAGTCGGGCAACATACCATCTAAATTGGAGGTTCAGCGAAAGATTATAAGCTTGCCTGGCCGGGAGGCATTTGCAGAAATGATGCCGTATGAGGTAGTTCTTCCGAATATTCCAAAAACAGCACAAGTGTTTTCTGCTACAGCTCCTAGTCCGATTCTAACAGCGGGTCATGACATTCTGCTTAATAACCAAGAGCCGAGCGGAGTCAGCAAGGAGCTTAAGAAGGGCATTGATGCTATTTTGAGCCAGCCCTAAATTGTTGACTCAACGAGAGGAGTGAGACTACAGAGTGGAATCCTTACAAGTTGAACGGAAATATGACAGCATTTATAGGAGGCAGTGGCATACAGCGCTACTATTTTTACTGCCTTATTTACTAGTGTTTATTATGTTTCGATTGGGCCCGGGCATTGCGGGGCTGTTAACCTCATTCACCAAATGGAATATTATTGGCAGTCCTGAGCTGGTGGGGATTGATAACTTCACGATGCTGATGAAGGATAAAATGTTCCATACTGCACTGTTGAATACTGTATATTTTATGGCGATAACAGCACCGACTTTAATCATAGCCGGACTTTTCCTAGCGATATTATTGAATGCTCCGATTAAAGGAAAGGCTTTTGCGCGCACGGTAATATTCGCTCCTTATGTTGTCATGTCTACCGTTGTAGGGATTATTTGGAACTGGATATATGACGGCAATATAGGCTTGCTCAACTATGCGTTAAGCTTTGTTGGGATTGGAAAAGTAGAGTGGTTGACCAGCTCCGGCATGGCTATGATATCTATCGCCATTACGACCTCTTGGTGGCTTGTCGGCTATAATATGGTGCTTTTTCTGGCAGGGTTGCAGGAAATTCCCGAAGAGCTGTATGAGTCGGCCAAGATTGACGGTGCGGGCGCATGGAGACGGCTGACCAGCGTAACCCTGCCATTGCTTCTTCCAACTACATTCGTTGTTGTCATGATGACAGTCATTAACTGCTTCCAGGTATTCGACCAAGTGTATGTAATGACGGGCGGAGGACCTGGAACAGCTACTCTGACGCTTGTTCAGTATTTATATCACCAAGCCTTCAGCAACTTTAATCTAGGCTATGGTTCTGCGATTGGATTTGCCCTGTTTGCGATTCTCGTTCTTTTCGCTATCGTTCAAATGAAGACGATGCGAGTCAGAAAGGAGGCTTAATATGCTGAAAAAAAGAAAGCTATCCAAACCGCTCCTTTTTATTTTCATGATGATGGCAGTTGCGCTTTTTGGCATACCGCTTCTATGGACGATCGCATCTTCCTTCAAGAATGAATTTGATATTTTACAATATCCGCCTGTTTGGGTAACAGAAACACCAACGACGGACAACTATACATCGGTACTTCAGCGATTTCCGTTTTTCATTTGGCTCAGAAACAGTTTAATTGTAGCAGTAGTTTCAACGATTATTGTCGTTATTTTTGACTCTTTGGCGGCCTATGCTCTAGCACGCTTGGAATTTCGCGGCAAGAAGTTTTTGTTTGCGCTTATTGTTTCCATGCTGCTTATCCCCATGCAAATTGATATTATTCCGTTATTCATTATGTTCTCGGAATTCAAGCTTGCGGATCATCCTATAGCGTTGATCTTGCCAACGACGGCCAATGTAACCGGTGTTTATCTGCTTAGACAGTTCTTTATGTCTATACCGGTTGAGATTGAGGATGCGGCAAGAATAGACGGCTGCAACGACTTCCGCATATGGCTGCAGGTAATATTGCCGTTATCCAAACCGGTCATTGCGGCAGTTGCGATCATTACCTTTGTTTCAAGCTGGAATAGCTTTCTTTGGCCGCTCATTGCAACGAATTCAGAGGCCAGCAAGACATTGCCGGTAGGCATGGCGCAATTTATGAGCGCGTCCGCGGGGGCTAGCGGATCTGCTCCTGCTTACGGCATTACTTTGGCCGCCTCTGTAATGGCGACCTTGCCTACACTGCTTATGTTTGTGTTTTTACAAAAATATTTCGTACAAGGCATTACCTCATCCGGTGTGAAAGGATAGGTAGCGAGCTTGGGAGGGCTGTCATGCTTACTTTTACTATCAAAAAACAACAACCTGTATTTACTGAAACCTTAACGCCTCCTGCCTGTCATTCAGCCTCGATTGCGGAACTGCCGGATGGAAGCCTGGCTTGTGTCTGGTACTCGGGATCGTTCGAGGGCTCCAAAGACACGGTGCTGTATTGGAGCAAATCCGGCTCCGAAGGTGGATGGGAGAAGCCGAGAGTCCTAGTGGAACTGCCGGGGCTTTCAACGGGCAATCCGGTGCTCTGGCATGACGGGGAAAAGCTGAATTTATATTTTGTTATTTTGTATGGAGATTGGTGGAGCGAGGCGAAAGTGTCATACACATCTTCTATGGATAATGGGGCGACCTGGTCTCCGAAAAAGCTCTTATGGGATGAAGCCGGCACGATGCTGCGCACGCCGCCGTTACGGTTGACAACAGGAGAAATATTGCTGCCGATTTATGATGAACGCGCCTGGTGCTCGCTTATTTTGCGGTCAGAGGACAACGGGCAAACCTGGCGGAAGTACGGTGATGCTACGGCACGCGGCATTACCATTCAGCCATCGCTTGTCGAGCTGGAAGACGGACGCGTTCTTGCATATTCCCGCAGCTCCAAAGGGTTTATTTACGTATCCTGGTCTTATAATAAAGGACTTAGCTGGACGGCCTCACAGCCGCTGCCGTTAGTGAATAACAATACGGGGATTGATCTCATTCGCAGCGATGAGGGCTTGCTGCTTGTGCATAATGACACGGCGACCGGACGGCATCGCCTCGTTGTATCTCATTCCACCGATGAAGGCAATCATTGGAAGCTGACTGCTGTTCTTGAAGATTCGGAGGGCGAGTTTTCATATCCCACGATGATTCAGGCGCAATCTGGCAAGATTCATATTGTTTATACGAATCAACGTCAAACGATCAATCATATAGAAGTCGTGCTTAGCCGCTGATGACACATAGAAAGGATGACTTAGAGTGGAGAGACTCGATGGAAGAAAGCTGCAAGGAATCGTTGTTCCGACTGTAACCCCGCTTAATGAGCGCGAAGAGGTGCAGCTTGATGCGTTGCGAAAGTTAAACGAGCATATGATGAAGGGCGGTGTACATGGATTATTCCCGCTGGGCACGACAGGAGAATTTGCTCGAATGGATGATGAACAGAAGGAGCAGGTTGCTCGCGTTACGATCGAGCAGGCTGCTGGAAGGGTGCCTGTATATGTAGGTGTCGGCGATACGGGGACGCGCAAGGTATTGCGGAATATGAAGAAGGCTCACTCCTGGGGAGCTGATGTTATTGTCAGTACGCTGCCCTATTATTATCCAGTCAACGATGAGCGGGAACAGCTTCAATATTTCGAAGCAATAGCGGCAAGCACGGACTTGCCTGTCATGATGTACAATATGCCAGCGACAGTAGGCGTGAATATTGCCCCAAGTGTAGTTGAACGTCTGTCTCATGTACCTAATATTATCGGGATTAAAGACAGCAGCGGCAATTATGATTATATTCATGCCTGCCTGCGAATTAAAAAAGCGTCCAGCCAAGTGTTTCAAATATTCGTTGGGGATGAAAGCTTGTCCGCAAGAGCGTTATTGGCTGGCGCTGACGGCCTTGTTCCTTCACTCGGCAATGTATTTCCCAAGCTATTGGTGCAATTATATGAAGCTTGCGCGGCTAAGGAGCATGAAAGAGCAGAAGACTTGCAGCAGGAGCTTAGTATAATTAATCAGTTTAACAAGGTGGGGGACAGCTGGCTTGGAGCCTTAATTTTACGCAAAAAACTGCTTAGCATGATGGGCCTGAGTCCGGAAAAGGTCAGCCATCCAAGTCTCGCTATGGATTCAGCAGCAGATGATAAACTGGACCGTTTTATTAAGAAGTGGGCTTAATCATTATATTAAAAGGAGAATGTAAAATGCGGTTAAAAAAAGTATTGATGACTACTTTAGCGACAGCATTAGTACTATCAACTTTTGGGCTTGATGGACAGGGTCATGTCGCAAACGCAGAGAAGACAGTTGCTACAATGGCTCCGTCACAGGATATTTTTGCTCCGGTGCTGGATGGCGGCTCTAATAAAGAGCATACGCACGGCTCTACGATCGTTAAGCTTCATAATGGCGAAATGATGGCCGCCTGGTTCCAAGGCAATGGCGAGCGCGACGGTACAACCACCCGAATTATGGCGTCACGGCTGCCGGTGGGAGCGACAGAATGGACAACTCCATTCGTACTTGCTGATACCCCTCGGATCGCGGATATTAACCCGGCGCTATATATGGACGATAGGGAGAGACTATGGCTGTTCTGGTATCCCGTGCTGGCAGGCAGATGGGAAACCTCCCAGCCCAAATATTTATATGCCGAAAAAGGAAATTATGAATATGCCAACGGTTACGAGCAGACTCCAAAATGGGACTGGCAAGATGCCATCTATGTAAGACTTGGCGATCATCCATTTGGCGTTCAGCCTACTGACCCGTTTGTGCTGAATTTAGAAGCTAAATTGAAGGAATTTGAGAATTATACATTCAAGCCCCAGCAGGATGGCGGTGCAGGGATGAATGAGATATTCAGGAATGACTGGGCTCAATTTGCCATAGAGAGAATGCGGCTCGCGAAAGGTTCAGTATATTCGATAAAAGAGGGATATCCGCTAGGAAGAAGACTGGGCTTCCAAACGAAGGATAAGCCGTATTCCTTTAAGCTGGCTGATGGCGCAACAAGAATGATCTTGCCGCTATATTCCGATAATTTAGAATTTTCGGTTATGGCGATTACCGATAACTACGGAGAAACTTGGAGTTTTAGCGAACCGATAGTAGGCATGGCTATTATTCAAGCTTCGATGGTGAAGAAAAAGGACGGTACATTGGTTGCTTATCTTCGTGACAATGGAAAAGCCCCGTATCGAGTTGTTTATTCGGAATCAAAGGACAATGGAATGACATGGACGATAGGCATGGACCGAAATGACTTGTTCGACTATGGGGTTGGTCATGATCTTACTATTCTTCCAAATGGAAATTGGGTGTTTGTCCATAACAATGTGGAGGATGGCCGCTATTCGTTAGCTGTGCTGTTATCGGACGATGATGGTAAAACGTGGTCATATAGACGCCATATCGAAACAGACAGAAGGGCGGAACGGGGGGATTATCACTACCCTGCGGTAATCAGCGATGCGGAAGGCAATATCCATATTACCTATACAGTGGATTACACATCCGCCGATGTAGATAAGGATGGTAATTCTTTAGCCAACTATAACAACATTAAATATTTGAAAATTGATGAAGATTGGATTAAAGAAGGCGATGCGAAAGATGCTTCCGAACAAGTCGTTTACAGCTATGAAAAATTTGATTTGGTTATTGACGGATCTACCGTCGATGAGGCCAATATGGACCAGTCAACTGGCAAAATCGCCATAACGGAACTGGAGAAGCTCAGCTTGCCTACGGAGGTCAATGGATACTTAACCTATCTGAATCCGCTTCCGAATGGCAAGACGCAAGAGGTAAAGCTTGGAGTCAGCTGGAATTTAACGGAGCTTGCTAATAAATACAAGCCGAATTCTTGGATTAAAGATATACCAGGTGTAATAGACACAGCTAATTTGCCAGAAGGATTTGCTGCGAATTTATTGCCTGAAATAGCGCCTAAATTAACGATTTATATTCAAAAATAACGAGCTTATCAAGGTGAAGGGAGCGTGTTGGCGTGAATATAAACAAGATCGTGAGTGTGGCATTAAGCCTGGTTGTTGCATGCAGTTTATTGGTTTTTCCAGCTGTTCCAAAGGCGAATGCCGCCAGTAAGTTAAATGAACCGAAACTTATCGATGTATTTGATCTGATGTGCGATTGCGGCGAGAATCATATTCATGGATCGACAATTGTTGAGCTGGGCAACGGAGAATTACTGGTTGCCTGGTTCCAGGGCAGCGGGGAGAAGGATGGGGACAGCACTAAAATTATGGGGGCTAGGCTTCCGCAGGGTGAAAGCAAATGGACCGAACCATTTGTAATGGTAGATGTTCCGGGGTTTCCTGATATTAATCCTTCTTTATACATGGATAAGAATGAAAGACTGTGGCTGTTCTGGTATCCGATACTGGCGAATCGCTTTGAAACCTCCCAGCCTAAATATGTTTATGCCGAAAAAGGAAACTATGAATATGCAAGCGGCTTTAAAGAGGCTCCGAAATGGGATTGGCAAGAAATTATGTATGTTAACCCAGGTGATGATTTTACAGGCAAAAGCACCTGGAGCAATGGTTCTTTTACACATGGCATTAAAGGATCGGAAATGAGATATTTCAGTGATGCCAGTCTGATCAGCCAAGTAGGCGAAGACAATTATGTCGAAGTCATCGGCAAGCCATCGGGTGAAAAAAGGTATATTATCGATTCCTTTGCTGTGAAGTTAAGGAATGCCATCAAAGAATCGACAGATAGCATACAGGCATCGCGGGCATATGGCGATAAAACGGATGATTTCGTAGCTAGGATGCAGACCCAAGAGCTTCCGCAGGCCCTCGATAGAGCAACCGGAGCCGGTAATAATCTGCGTGAGTGGAATCCGATCTATAATGTGATAGGCTGGCAAACAAAAAATAAGGCGATGGAAATTGAGTATGGAGGGAAAACAAGATTGCTGCTGCCGCTCTATTCGGATAGCCTGAGAGCTTCGATCATGGCATATTCTGACGACAACGGGACGACTTGGAATTATAGCGATCCTATTGCAGGAGCGGGAAATATTCAAGCGGCAACGGTGCAAAAGAAAGATGGAACGTTAAGATCCTATTTCAGGAATATTTCACCAAACGGGGAAATGGTGTTTAACGAATCGGCAGACGGAGGCGTCACTTGGGGAGTTACTCAAGTAGAGCCGAATTTAAAACATAATGCAGGCTTCGATATTGTGAAGCTTCAAACCGGGGAATGGGTTTTGCCGCATACCGATTCCTTGGACGGCAGAAATTCATTGAGCATCTCGATTTCCGATGATGAGGGTGCGACATGGACAACCAGACCCATTCAGGTAACGGAGGACAAAGAGGATAAAATTCATTATCCGGCTGTCATACAAGCTAAGGATGGAACGATTTATGTGTCCTATAGCCAAGCTATTAATGAAGGCGATATGAAAAACATTCGTATAGCCAAGTTTATTGATTTTGTTTATGAGATAGAGGAAGTAAATGTTGTTACGACTCAGGGGTACGAGCCAAAACTGCCTGCGAAAGTAAAAGTGACTTTTCAAGAAGGGACAAACGAATATCCGGTTGTTTGGGAAGCGATAGATCCGGGGCAATATAAAGCAGCAGGAACTTTTAAAGTAAAAGGAACTGTGAATGTGGACGGAAAGTCGCTGAATGCTTACGCGCAAATAACTGTCAGAGCGGCAGGAGTTGTTTATCCTCCGACTGAGCCGCCTAAAACAACGGATCCAGAGCCTGAGACAGAAACGCCTATTGAAAAGAAATTTACCGATCTTGGCAAGCATGAATGGGCGCGAGATGCGATTGAAGCGTTGACGGCACAGGGAGTAATCCTTGGCACGTCCGAGACAAAATTTAGTCCGGAGAAGTCTATAACTCGAGCCGATTTCCTCCTTCTGCTTGTCAGAGCTTTTGAGTTCAAGGCGGAATTCCATTCTAATTTCGAAGATGTTGCCAAAACAGACTACTACTATGAAGCGTTAGGGGTCGCCAGAGAGCTTGGCTTGGCTAAAGGGACTGATGGCGCACGATTCAATCCTAAAGCGAACATTACCAGACAAGATATTATGGTATTAGTTCATAGAGCGCTCCTTCTGGCTGGAGAGCAAATAGAAAGTGGTACGTATAAAGACATCAGTCATTTTAGCGATGTTTCCATGATAGCCGAATATGCGAGGGAAAGTGCTACTGCGCTTGTAAAAGAAGGTATTATTGTAGGGGACGGCAAAGCGCTGAAACCGCTGAAATCCGCCACTAGGGCAGAAACGGCAGTAATCATCTATCGATTACTGAAGCTATAATGAAGACAATCTGAATCATTGCTTTTTTAATCTGACTCGGTGTATATTGAAATTCAGACGCTGCTTGATAAGCTAATATAATAACTTTGCTGAGCCGCGGAACAATATGTTCTACGGCTCGCTCTTTGCTTAAACTCTAATCTTAATAAGAAATTTGAAAAGTAAAGGAGGTATGAATAAATGACTAGTATTAAAGATATTGCGAAGTTTGCTCAAGTAGCACAAGGAACGGCGTCTATTGTGTTGAATGGAAAAGGCGATCAATATCGAATTTCATCAGCTACACAAAAGAGGATTTTGGACGCTGCCAAGGCTCTTGATTACAGGCCCAATATTTCTGCGAGGCGTCTTCGTTCAGGCGGAGAGACAGTTGCACCTATTATTGCGTTGTTCTGGACGATCGATACCCGTACCTCCTTGATCGGACGATTTCTGAAAAGTATTCAGAATTCAATCTTTTATTCGAGTGAAGAATGCGAGCTGTTGATTCAACCGTATGTCGGATCGGATCTAAGCAGTATGAAAAGCTTGATTACAGGTACGCGCTACAACGGTGCAATTATTGCCAATCCCACAGAAGAGGACGAGCAATACCTCGAGGAATCAAATCCAATGGTTCCCATTGTCTTGTATCAGCGAAGCTCGACCAAATATTCCTGCGTCAATGTCGATAACTCGTATACCGGAATGGAAGTTGCCCGTTTATTCGCTAACCGCGGTCATCAGGACGTTGGCATTATTATACCTGATGTTTCTTCAGCAGCAATTCGTTTGCGGAAAGAAGGTTTTCTGGCAGAGGCTAAGGAGCTTGGTTTAAAGGTGGCGGATGAGCATATCATTTATTCGGAGTTTAGCGAGAAGGGCGGGTATAATGCCGCTATGCAACTATTGGAGTCCTCTAAGAAACCGTCAGCCTTGTTTATATTGAGCGATCAGATATCTGTGGGCGTTATTAATGCTTTGAATGAGAAGAGCATTAACGTACCGGAGGAGATTGAGATTGTAGGGCATGATGACGACGACTTTTCACAATTTACTACTCCGCCGCTCACTACGATGCATTTGCCTGTCGAGGAAATGGCTACTGCCAGTGTAGAAATAATGCTCGATTTAATCAATCATCATAAAGATTCACCTATTGTACAGAACTTTGAAACTAAACTATTGGTGCGTAAATCATGCGGCGGTTTTATTAGCCGTGAAGACTTATGAAAAAAATATGGAGTAAATTTCAGATAACGATATTTAGGTTTTTCGTAAAGAGTGAATCTCCTCGGACCATGTCCAGAGGAGATTCTTTTGGTTGAAATGTGAATTTTGAAAAACATTAGCGCATGAAGCCATAGTTGCTCATTCATTTATATATTGATGTAAGAAAAAGCAGCCCTGACACATCGATGCGTTTTTTAGAGTAAAGTTTGTACTTTTAGTTGCGCATTCCGGCATACGTATGGTAAGTTATGAAAAAGGATTTTAGCGGGGGTTATAACAATGAACAAACTTAAGCAAAGAATTATGGAAGAAGCCTCTGTCATTTCGAATGATGTACTTGGAATGGATGCATTTTTGAACCATCAAGTAGATCCAGAGCTTACTCTGGAGATGGGTCAGCAGTTTGCATCATTGTTCGGCGAACAGAACATTACAAAGGTCATAACGATTGAATCCTCCGGTATTGCCGTTGCTTTTGCAACAGCAGTCGCGCTAGGCGTTCCATTAGTATTTGCCAGACGCAAAAAAACGCTGATGGGAGATACAGAAGTATATACTGAGCGTGTACCGTCGTTTACTAAAGGTATGGTAACCGATATTATGGTTTCCAAGCCGTTTTTAACAGAAGATGATAACGTGTTATTTATTGACGATATTATTGCTAATGGCGACGCCGCTAGAGGCTTGATCAAAATTATTGAGCGTTCAGGAGCAGAGCTTGTAGGAATTGGCATTGTTGTGGAAAAGTCATTTCAAGCCGGCGGGAAATCATTGCGCGAAAGCGGCATTCGTGTAGAATCGCTCGTTAAAATCGCTTCCCTGCATGATGGTGTAATCAGCTTTGAACAAGATTAATCTTAGTTAAAACTTAGCAACCAATCAAATCCTCTTTCCACGTTTACAAATATAACTTATAATAAACATGAGAAATGAAGGGGGGCACAACTATGGGAACAATGTCTGCTGAATTTATGGACGAAAAGCTTATTGCTGCAAAAATTCATTTTGAGCGCGCTCTCGATTGCAAGCATACAGAATTTGACGATTTGTATCCTTATATGATTGAGCATCCGCAATTTTTTTGGTATAAGCGTTACGTAGCCTGGTCCGAGCTTTTAACGATTGTGAAGCTGTGTGATGAGCTTGGAATAGAGTGGCAGAATCATTTTACCATCAAGCAAAGCGCATATATATGCAACAGAGTCATGTCTTCAAGAGTGCTGGATGAATGGTATGAGACAGAAACAAACGATTCTAAAGAACATGTCGGCTAATTATAATTGTATTTTTTGAAACCAGCCTCAATGATTTGCGTATGCATTCATTGAGGTGTTTTTGTAAATACAACAATGTATAGCTGTTTATAGAAGCTGTCGATTAATTATTCTTTTGGAAGGAGGCTGACAACGTGATTACGGATGAACAACTAGATGTGTTTCGCCAAAACGGTAATTCGGTGCGCGCGATTCGCGATGAAATGGAAGTCAATGATGTTATTGGAATCGTAGTAGCTTGGGATGACAGCCATGTTGTCCTGCGCCGACCCAATCGCCGAGTCGTTAAGCTGAACAGAAGCTACCGCTATATTGACGCCTCTCAGGACCGAAGCATTTGAGTACTGTGCAAAACATTACATGAACGCACAACCCAATAACAAATAATGTGAGGAGCATATGCCATGAAATGTCCAATCTGTGATGATGTCAGAATGCGAGAAGTTGTTAAAGACGGAGTTGCGATCGATGTGTGTCCAGACTGCAAGGGAGTATGGCTTGATCGCGGAGAGCTGGAGAAGCTGATGCAGGGCGTTAAAGAGGTGCAAAGAGATTATGACCGTATGGAGCAGCAGTCTGCCAACTATATGGAGCCGCCTGTACAGCATGATCAAACTTATTATCAGCAAAAAGAGTATCGAGAGGATTACCGCAAAGGAAAATACGCAACTGACAAATATGGCCGACCTTATAAAAAGAAGAAAAATATGCTTGATGTTTTGGGCGACTTATTTGATTGATCGCTTGCATATGGTTGTTAAAATAGCAATCCCCTATGCTTCGGAATACCGGAGCATAGGGGATTGTTTGCTATGGCGTTGAATGAGGGATAAAGAAGGAAACCGAGGTGCCTTCATTAATTTTGCTCTGGATAGTTAGTCCCGCACCGTACCTTTTCACTAATCTGCGATTTGTATTGAATAGTCCAATCCCGCCCTTGCCGATCATGGCAGGGTCAAGCAAGCGGTTTATTTTATCGGGCTCCATACCGGCGCCATTGTCGCTTATTTTAAACATGGTGCCGCTTGAAGCGGGCGTAATAGCGATATGAATCGTTCCGCCCTTAAGACTGCTCAGTAAACCGTGCCGTACAGCATTTTCTACAATTGGTTGAATTGTAAGCGGAGGAATCATCAGCTCTACATTGGAATTGACGGCCCATTTAACCTGTATGCGATTATTAAAGCGTTCCTTCTCGATGTACAAGTACGCACGGACCAGCTTCAGCTCACGGGCTAAAGATACAACCTCGCCCGCATTTAAAAAATCAAAGCTGATTCTTAGATAAGAGGTAAATGCGTCGCATAACTGGTGCATTTTTTCTGTATTAATCGTGCTCAGTGCCATAATCGAATTTAACGTATTGAATAGAAAATGAGGATGAATTTGGGCTTGCAGATAAGCAGCTTCCATTCTCAGCTTTTCATCGACAGATTGCTTTAAGGTTGTCAGCGACCATACCCGATATTTGAGCTCAATCGCATCAACCGGTTTTGTAATATAATCATTAGCCCCAGCAACGAAGCCTGCATAAATATCTTCAGGTTTGTTTCTAGCAGTCAGCAGCAATATCGGCAGCTCTGCAATCGTAATTTGTTCTCTTATTTTACGAGTCAGCTCGTAGCCGGACATATAAGGCATCATAACGTCCAATATAATTAAATCCCACTGGCCGACTACGATCAGCTTTAATGCTTCCTGAGCAGAGCTGGCTGAAGTAACGTTATAATTTTCAGTGCCAAGCAAATCAACAAGCACTTTTAAATTAATAGGATCGTCATCCACAATTAAAATATTAATATGACCGTGCGCAACCGAAGGCAATGCAGTTTCTGGTGCGATCCAGGTGTCGACTGAGCCGTGCAGAGCAGACTTGGTTTGCTCCAGCCAATCCGGAGCGATGCTGCCACTGCTTGCTGCCATTGATTTAATATCAGAAACATACTGTGCTTGCGGCAAGGAGAAGCTGAAGGTCGAACCAGTGCCGGGCTTGGTTTTTACAAGAATACGGCTGTCATGAAGCTCAATAAGCTGCTTGCAAATGCTTAGGCCAAGGCCGATGCCGCCGCCTTTGCTAACCTCAGTAACGCCTTGCTCGTAAGGTGAAAATATTCGTTCGACCGTAGCTTCATCCATGCCGGGCCCTGTATCCGATACAGAGACAACCACCTCTTTATTTGTTACCTCTGCATATACTGTAATGGTTCCTTGCTCCGTATATTTTATCGCATTGTGAATGAGGTTATAGAGCACCTGAACGATACGTTTTTCATCCGCATAAACAGTCGGAAGCACAGTGGAAATATCCATTTTGATTTGCAACTGCTTGCCTGTCGTCAAAAAATGCAGCATATGGATAACACCGGGCACTACTGCTTGCAGCTGTACTTCTTCTTTTTGCAGTCGCAAACGATTTTCCTGCAGTTGATTCATATCAATTAAATCATCAACCAAATAAGACATTCTGCGGCCGATTTTTACTAACAGCTCCATATCCTTATAGCTGGTCGCGCTAATCATGTGCTTTTCTTTTGTTAATAAGGTATGTGCAATATTAATCATGCCATGGAGCGGAGTCCGCAGCTCATGTGAAGTGTTTGCAAGAAATTGGTCCTTCAGCTTGTCTGATTTTTTCAGTTTATCATTCAGTAGCGCGTTTTCACTGCTATTGCGCAAATATTGCTTGAACCAATAAGCTGAAAAGCCGATAATGGCAAATATGATTTCAAACGGATAATACACCCATATAGTACTCTTTAAAAAAATTCCCCATAAAATACTTGATAATACACTGCAGGCAGCAAGCAGTAAAAACATGGCCCCATGACGATTGTTTTTTGCGAAATTGCTGAATAAGTAAGCCACAGCCGGTAATGGCGCACAATATAAAACAGAAAAGATATATTTATAGTTGGTAAGTATCATGTTTGACGGGAAAATGATTGAAACTAAACTATAGAGTACACATAAAACGAAATATAATCTAAATAATAAAGAGCGTTTCGTATGGTTGGTTAATGTTCGTGCCAATAGTAGCAATACGAAGGAAACCCATAAGTAAGATAGAATGCGGATAATCAAAGTCCAAGTAAAGTTAATCGGTAGCCAAATGGCAAGCAGCTGGTCATGATCGGAGATGACGGTAAGACTGGCGAGCAAGGTTAAAAGTAAAAAATATAAAATATCTTTTCGAAAGGATTTGAAAAGAATGAGAATTGACGCATAGAATGCATGCAGAATTAAAATGATGAACGTAGCCAGCTGGAAGCCGATCGAATATAAGCGCTCATAATCCATTGCCGCCTGCAGCCCGAAACGAATAGACTTGACGATGCCACCCGTCTTTGAATTTTCATAATTGCTAACTTGAATAAAAATGTTTAACTCTTTTTGTTCGTTTTTGTAATAGGGCGCCGTATATGAGATGACTTTTGGTGAATAGTCTTTTTCATTTGCAGCAACTGCTCCTGTTGAAGCTACAAGTTCGCCATTTATATAAATAGCGGAAGCGTTGTTAATGCGCTGTACCCATAAAACGTAATAATCGTTATAAAAATCGTCAACTAATATTTTTAGCTGATAGGTTCCATAGCCTTTGCTGCTTTGTGACTGATCAGATAAATAGTCCTTCCAATTATGAGGAACAGGAATCGTAGTAGATTGGCTGCGGTCAGCCTCTTCTATAGTAGAGATTAAAGTATTAGGATGAAAAATCCAATCTCCATCTAAATTGAACGTTTTCTTTGTGTCAAACGAGGTGCCGCGCAAATCTAAGATACCTGCTTTAATTTGAGGGTGCTCACCTTCTGAAATGGCAGAAAGCCAGATCATGCGCAGCCCCAGCAAAAATGCAAGCGTAATGAGTAAAAACAGCATATTTTTAAAAGAGGCCGATGAAGTAAATGATGCTGATGCGTTATTAGTTTTCATTCTCATAATAGTAAATAACATTCGACAACTGTCTACATAATCCTTTTGAACTATTGGAGCATAATTTACATCTTAATAACAAACAATGAAACAGTATTTCATTTAGTCATAATAAGGATGTGAAAAATAATGTTTCGAACAGTTCAAGCAATTGCTATTTCGTTAATTATTGCGATGTTAATCAGCAGTCCAAGCCTGTCAGCAGGAGCTGAAACCGAAGTAGAAGGTCAAACACAGAAAATGATTGCAATCGTTATTGATGATTTCGGCAATCATATGAATGGAACGCCAGAAATGCTTAATATGCCGGTGTATTTTACAGCTGCAATAATGCCGTTTATGCCCAGCACAAAGGCGGATGCTGAGGAAGCCCACCGCCGTGGGCATGATGTCATTGTGCATTTGCCCTTGGAGCCGATGAGAGGCAAGAAGGAGTGGCTTGGTCCAGGCGCGATAACAGTGGATATGAGCGATGAGGAAATTCGAGCTCGAGTATTAAAAGCTATAGCTGACGTGCCTCATGCAGTGGGCATGAACAATCATATGGGTTCGAAAGCAACAGCTGATGAGCGTGTCATGACAGTTATTTTAACCGTATGCAAAGAACAAGGGCTCTTTTTTCTGGACAGCCGAACGACTCATAAAACAGTTGTTCCCAAAATTGCGCAGGAGCTTGGCGTGAAGTACTTGAGCAACCAAGTGTTTTTAGACGATGTATATAGTGAAGCGCATGTGGCAAAACAGGTAGCCGTGGTTAAGAAGCTGCTTGAAAATCATGACAGTGTAATTACAATAGGCCATGTTGGGCCTCCAGGCAAGCATACTGCTGCCGTTCTAAAGAGAAGTATCCCAACGATGACCCCTACGACCCGATTTGTCAAGCTTACCGACATACTTGCTCCAACCGAGCTAATGAACCGTCCAATGAAATTGCCCAATCCCTGATGCAATCGCTTCGGCAATTTTTTCCTGGCCTTTCGTATCGGTTAGCATCTGTCTGTCATTACTGTTGCTAATAAATCCCATTTCGACAATAACAGCAGGTATTTTTACCCGCTTAAGCAAATAAAACGGCTTTCCTTCTTTAGGAAGAAAGGCTGTTTTTTGTTGTTTGTTCAGCTCGTTTTGAATAAAATGAGCAAGCATAACACTTTCACCAGTATTCTGATGCAAAACAATTGGCCCGTGGCTTGCATTGTTAGGCGAAGCATTCACATGCAGACTGATCAGAAGGCTGCTGTCGATTTCTTCTGTGAGCTGTCTCCTTTGCGATAAATCCTTGCCATGCCTGCTGCGTCCAGTTGACCAGCGGTTATCCTCGCTAAGGGCGTAATCGCTCGTGCGATTCATGACCACTGTAATGCCTTGCTTGCTAAGCAAGGCGTATAGCTTTTTCGCAACGGCCAGATTAATATCCTTCTCCAGCACATCGCCATAAGAAGCACCGCCATCGATGCCGCCATGTCCTACATCAAGAATGACAGTCGTATAAGGAACGGCCCATTGTGTATGCGGCGAAGCAGTATATTCCATTTTGTTTGCTTGACTCACATTTTGAGGCCGGGGGTGTGCTTGCGGATTCAATAGAAGCAGGCATATCGTTGCAGCAATACAAAACCATTTTAGCATTTTAATATCCTCCATTAGCTTTTGCAGTAGTTCCGTTACAAATAGAGTTCCTTTTGGGCCGGGAAATGATTCATGATTATGTTTAGTTTGAAGAGGGAAAGCTTAATGTAACGACGTTGAAGCAGGAGGTGGAAGCATGGCAAAAGGAAATGATTTGGTTAAATATGTAACTGAACAAATTGTTCATTATGTGGATCAGCCGATTGAGCAAAGAAGGGAAGCAAAAAAAATAGCCAAAGCTTCAAGAGAGCCATGGCTAGTGCGTTGGTTTGGAGCAGGTGGCTTAAGCATTATACTGTGGAACAAAAAACGGCAGGATCGCCGTCAAAATAAAGCTCAGCGGTAAAAGTGCCCGTATGCCATAAGATCAGGAAGGGGAACATACCGCACCGCTGTTTGATGCTCTGGAACAGAAAGCGCAACATAAAGCTGCTCATCCCATTGATGATATCCGGTTACGGACGATGCAAACAGCACTTTCCCGTTGTACTGCTCCGTGACATAGCGGAGCTGTTCGTCTTTTTGAATGGTTTTGATGATTTGCGCTTTCAGTTTGTCTATATCTTTTAGTGAATAGTTTTGATTTAAAGAAGCTTTTGTTAGCCATGGCATGCTGGCATAGCTGTCAAAGGGCTCGACATGGGCAAACGAAGCAAGCCTGGAAAGGCCGGCTGTTGCAATTTTATTATTTGTCAGAGCCTGCAGCTCAGCTTGCTTGGCTTTTAATGAGCTGCTTTGCGCTTCCGCTTTAAACTGATCAATTGTGACAGGCAATTGCTCACTGCTGAAAAGCTCATAGAGTCCTTCTGCCGCATTGTTCGATGCATATACAGCAAGGAAGGGATGGATATAATAAAAGGCTGCAGCTTCATTATTTTCATTAGAATAAGTGCCTGGCAGCAGCGAGGTCTGCTGCTCAAAGGAATCAAGCAAAGAAATATAAGGGTCCAATCCGTATTCGCCAAGCGTGTAGCCGCCGTTTTCTACAGCGTGAATAATAAAATAGCCTACGCGCTCTTCTTGCTGGGAAAGTATGACCATCCAGCTGTGAGTGCCTGGACCAAGCGGATAAACAGAAAGTTTAGCGCCGCGCCAAGTGGCAAAGGATGGATCCGCGGCAAGCTGTTTGCACCATTGCTCAGCAAGCTCCGTTAATTGCTGCTCGGCAGGCGCTTCCGCATTCATATGCTTCGCGCCGGCAAATAAAGTAAGTGTTAGCACGAACAGGACTGCTAATTTTTTTGTTCTAGCATTCATAATCTGATCACCTCCATGCTAGTTTATCGGACAAGCTTTAAAAAGGCTGTTGCAATGTGTCGCGAATAGCGATGCAAGCAACAGCTTTTTTTGGCGATTGAATGGGGGAAACGTCAATCGATGCCTTCAAGATGAAAAATGCCGCAGTTAATAGCGGATGCTATCACTCTAGGCTCATACTGCTGGCGAATTTCAGACTTGCGCTGCTCGAATTGCTCAGAAATTCCGGTTTTGTTCTCCTCAAGCGCATGCTCCAGTAATTTATTATAGTAGCTGCTTACTCTATCAAGTTCTTCTTCCAGCCGCAAGGAAGCTTGTTCTGCCCATCCATAATCCATTTGCTTCAGCTTTCTTTCGAGCGTTTGCTCAATAATTTGCAGTGCGCGAATTGCTGTGACGCCATTTTTGGCAATATGAATATTGGATGGCAGCTGGGGGGAGAGTCGGCATTTAAGCAGCTTGTCATGAAAACCTTCAACGCAATGCCCTGTAATGAGAGATACGCCGAAGCTGTAAATTTCTTCTTTTTTCTGATCGCAAATGTACTCCACCTTTAAATTAACGCCAAGCCACGCTGTGTATGCCGCTGACTCAAATGGATTCGCGTTTCTGCGGTTAGGCTGCTCAAATAGGCAAACATAGCTTCCGCTCTCCTTGGCAGCATCAAATATTTGCTCCAGCTTGCGCGCGCCAAAGTATAAATTTTCACGCGGGTAGCGCTTGCCTTCCTGCAAGCTAGCAGGCACAAAGCCAAGCGAGCGGACCAAATGTGCATCGCTTCCGCTCATCTCAGCTGTTTCACTTGCAAATTCGCTATCCGCTTGCTGAATATTGGCGGAAACTTCTTGCTGGTCATACTGCTTGCTGTTTGTTACGAACAGGAAGGACATCGTTTCCGGCTCAACGCCTACGCGATCAACGAAGCCCCAATAATAGGGACGGTTCGTTAAAGCGCGGTCGGCATCCGGTGAAAGCTTTACGATAAAATGATCGGGAGCTTTTTCCAAAATTGTGCAATTGGTTGCATCAAGATACCGCTGTACATATTGATGAATTTCACGTTCATTCACGGGGGTTATGTTCACCTCTACTCTGTGGTTGATTGCCAGCTAGTCAAATCAAGCGGTGCACCTGCGTCGTTTTCTTTACAAACCTCATCTCTAACTTGATGCAGCGAGCTGCCCAGCTTATTAAATTGCTCGATGAAATCCTCATTGCTTTTTGATTCAAGCAGCGCTTTGGCCAGCTGCTGCTCGATTGCTTCTCCCTTGTCGAAGCGTTCCAAAATGTGATCCAACTCACCGATCACGAGCTCAAATAAATTAATCTTTTCGTGCAGAAGGCTGACAATATACTCTTCAATTGTACCGAGCGTGCATAGATTGTATATTTTTACATCTTCCGTCTGGCCTAGCCGGTGAACACGGCCGATCCGCTGCTCTACGCGCATCGGGTTCCAGGGCAGATCGAAGTTGATCATATGGTGGCAAAATTGCAGATTGATGCCTTCGCCGCCAGCTTCCGTTGCAATAAGCACTTGCGCCCGGCCACGGAATAAATCCATCATCCAATCCTTTTTGCCGCGATTCATGCCACCCCGGTAAGGTACGGCGATCATATTGTGCTCGCGGAAAAATTGCAGCAAATATTCTTGGGTAGCGCGGTATTCCGTGAAAATAATAACCTTCTCATTCATATCCTTAATAAGCTCCAGCGCTTTTTCAGCCTTCGTGTTAGCTTTAATGCCCCGAATTTTTTCTACCAGCTCCCATATTTTGGGACGCAGGGGCGACTGCTCCTCTGTTTTTTTGAACATATTGACCAGCGTTAAAAAAACAGCATCGCGGCTGCTGCATACTTCGCGCTGCAGAGTGACCAGTGAGAGCATATTGGCTAGTAAACCTTCACTCTCCTCATAGCGCTCCTTTACGAAGCTTGTTACCGCATCGTAAAGCTGCTTTTCCTCTTCGGACAGCTGCAAAGGTATGTTTTTTACAATTCTACGGGTGAAGCTGATGCCGCCATCGCCGCGCCGGTTGCGGATCATAACGGAAGAAAGCGCCTCCTGCAGCTGGTCTTCATTTTTGGGCAGGCGCTTGTCGACGACATAGTTGGCAGAAAACTCGCTTTGGCCGCCAAGCTGACCGGGCTTTAACAAATTAATCAAGTTGTAAAGCTCATCAAGATCGTTTTGAATAGGCGTCGCTGTAAGCAGCAAGCAATATTTTTTGCGCAGCTGTACCGCAAACTGGTAATTGGTCGTTTTTTTATTTTTAAGCTTATGCGCTTCGTCGATAATGATCATATCGTAATCCGTTTCCAGAATTGTATCCTTGTGCGGCTCACGCTTGGCGGTGTCAATGGAAGCAACGACAATATCATAGCCCCATGTGTGCGCTCTTTTTTGCGCTACTGCAGCAATGCCGAATTTTTGATTCAGTTCACGCACCCATTGCAGCACTAGCGAGGCCGGGACAAGAATAAGCGCACGCTTTACAAGGCCTTTTATCAAATATTCTTTTAGAATAAGACCGGCCTCTATTGTTTTTCCGAGCCCAACTTCATCTGCAAGAATAGCTCGTCCTCCCATGGAATGGAGCACCTTCTGCGCTGTGCTGATCTGGTGTGGCAGCGGCTCCAAGTCAGGCAGGCTGCCCAGACATCTTAGCTGCTCGAAGCTATTAATTGCTTTTGCCTGCTCAGCCTCCATGGCAAGCTGATATAACGTCCAGTTATCCCATGAGCCGTTACGGCTAAGCCGCTCCTGCAGTTCATGAAACCAGGTGCGATCATGCTGAAGCTGTACAAGCGGATGCAGCTTGCGCAGTGCAATATGTGATTCAACTGCTGCGTCGGCAGCTTGTGCTGGTGTCGATTGGAACATTTTAGACGGCTCCTTTTTACGTTTTCTAACTATGTAACTAATAGTATGACCAAAGAGAGAGAAAACTAGTAATGCTTTGTATATAGGAGAGAATAAAATTAACAATAAGGATAGTCGACATAAACAAAAATTAATATTACGAAGTGATTTTTTACATATAATTTCTATATATAGTGTGTTAAAATGATTTATATACAATATATTGTATCCTAGATTGGAGACGATACATGTGACAAAGCTGGAAGGATTAAGCGAAAAAATATTTTTAGACCGTTATGCGAAAAAAAATGCAGACTCAAAGCAGGTTCGAATTGGCGATGTCGTGCTCGTTATGGTCAAGGATGATCCTAAATTTCCAACGAAGGAAGTAGGTAAAGTAATTGAAAGAAACAGAAGTGAGGTTACTGTAGAGCTGCGCAGCGGCGAGATCGTCCATGCTCCGGTTGAGCAGCTGACGCTTACGGTTGAGCATACTCCCGAAGAGATGTGGGACAGGCTTGCAGCAGCAATGGCATCCGTTGAAAGTGAGTCTGAAAAAGAACTGTGGCAAGAGCGGTTTCGCCATGTACTGACAGATTGGAAGCTGGTTCCGGGCGGCAGAATTGCCGCAGGTGCAGGTGCGAGCGATGAGCTTACCTTATTCAATTGTTATGTTATTCCTTCTCCAAAGGACAGCCGCGGCGGCATTATGACGACGCTAACCGAAATGACAGAAATTATGGCTCGGGGCGGCGGTGTAGGTATAAATCTGTCTTCCTTGCGTCCGCGCAAGGCAATCGTTGCAGGCGTTAACGGCACGTCAAGCGGCTCTGTGTCTTGGGGCGGCTTGTTCAGCCATACCACGGGATTGATTGAGCAGGGCGGAAGCAGGAGGGGAGCTTTAATGATTATGCTCAATGACTGGCATCCGGATATAATGGAGTTTATTACTGTGAAGCAGACGATGGGATTAGTAACGAATGCTAATCTGTCGGTATGCGTCAGTGATGCATTTATGGAAGCCGTTAAAGCTGACGCCATGTGGGAGCTTGTCTTCCCCGATACGAAGGAGCAAGATTACGACGAACTATGGGACGGAGATATAGCGAAGTGGAGAGAGATTGGCAAAAAAGTCGTTACTTATAAGACGGTCAGAGCGCGGGAAATATGGCGGTTAATTATAGAGTCAGCCTGGAAATCTGCTGAGCCTGGCGTCGTTTTTATGGAACGCTATAATAAAATGTCCAACAGCTGGTACTTCAATTCGATCATTAGTACGAATCCTTGCTTTCATCCTGATACCCGGATAGCTACTGAATTTGGGCTGATTAAAATTTCAGAGTTATATAAAAAAGTTGGAGCAAAGTCCTTTACAATGATCACGGATGAACGAGTCATTCAAGCGGCCAAAGTAGTTGGTGGACGTCAATATGAGACAACAGGAACGTGTATACGCACAGGCACCGTTTTTCCTAGCGGTTATAAGCCTACGTTGAAGCTTGTATTCGCAAATGGCCTGGAGCTTAAAGTTACACCTGAGCATCGTATTTATACGGATTCCGGTTGGAAAGAAGCCCAGCAACTGAATGAAAATGATCGCATTTATGTTCAATCAGGCAGCGGGATTTTTCCTGAAAAAGATCATCTTGGCAAACAGTGGGGAATGTTTTTGGGTTGGCTGGTTGGCGATGGCTGGATTGCTAAGCGTGGAGATATCGGGATGGTTTTCGGAAAGGAGGATTCTGAAGTAATCCCTTATATGATCGAAGCGGGCAAGCTTTTTAGTGGCGCAGAAGCAAAAATCCATAAGCGTGATAATGGAACCTCGCAGCTATTTTGGTGGCGCAAGGCATTTCGAGATAAATTATTGGATCTCGGGATAAAAGCAGTACCGGCTGCGGAGAAGGAAGTACCTGAATGTATTTTTACGGCAGCTAAGGAGACTGTAGCAGCTTTCGTGCAAGCTTTGTTTAGCGCAGATGGCACAGTGTACGAAAATGATGAAATGCATCGCACAGTCCGGCTCACATCCTCATCCAAGAAGCTGCTTCTTGATGTACAGCTGCTACTGTTCAATTTCGGTATACATGGCCATATTTATAGTCGTCCCAAAAGAAATCAGGCACCTTTTAAATATGAAACGATAAGCGGCGAGAAGCGTGAATATAGCAGTAATATGTTCTTTGAATTAGTCTTAAGTGGAAATAACATCGTTGCATTCAAAGAGCAAATCGGATTTAAATTTATTTCAAGAAAACAAGCCGCTTTAGAAAGGATTTCGCGCAAATCTAGAAAAACTGAAAAGTTTTTCTCTAAATTAGTCAGCATTACAAAAGCGGAAGAAATCGAGGTTTATGATATCAATGAACCGATAACAAATTCATTAATTGCTAACGGCATAGTCGTTCATAACTGTGGAGAACAAGGGCTGCCTGCTTGGGGCGTCTGCAACTTGTCAGCGGTCAATCTATCACAATTTTATGATGCCGAGCGTCATGATGTCGCTTGGGAGAAGCTGGGCGAGACAACACGCTTGGCGGTTCGTTTTCTCGATAACGTCATCGACAAGACACCGTATCATTTTGAAGAAAATGAACAAAATCAAAAGTTGGAGAGACGCATTGGCCTTGGCACGATGGGTCTTGCAGAGCTGATGATCAAGCTTGGCATTCGGTATGGCAGCGCGGATTCCCTCGAATTTTTGGATCATTTATATGGCTTTATGGCAAAGGAAGCTTACATGGCTTCTGCGGACATTGCTGCTGAGAAGGGTTCCTTCCGGGCCTTTGATGCGGAGCGCTACTTGCAAAGCGGCTTTATGAAGCAGCTTGTAGAAGCATTTCCGGAAGTTGGAGAGGCAATACGCGAAAAAGGCATGCGCAACGTAACGGTTATTACGCAAGCGCCGACAGGCAGTACCGGAACGATGGTAGGCACATCTACCGGCATTGAGCCGTATTTCGCTTTTGAATATTTCCGCCAAAGCCGTCTCGGCTTCGATAAGCAGTATGTTCCGATCGCGCAGCAGTGGAAGAATGACCATCCTGATGAGGAGTTTCCTGAATATTTTGTAACAGCAATGACGCTTTCAGCAGAGGATCATATTAGGGTGCAGGCAGCTATTCAGCGCTGGGTAGACAGCTCTATCTCCAAAACTGCTAACGCTCCGAACGATTTCACAATTGAGGATACGGAGCAATTATATGAACTGGCTTATGAGCTTGGCTGCAAAGGCGTAACCATCTATCGGGATGGAAGCAGGGATATTCAGGTTCTTTCTACGGAAACCAAGGATGTGGATCAGGAAGAGAAGACAAGCAATGAGGCTGAAGCTTATACGGTTCAAGACTCTGAGGACCAATCGGATGTTCTGCCAATATCAGACACTCAACCATTGATTCAAGCAGAAGGCGAAGACTTGATTCCAAGTACTTCTATAGGCACTCCTGACAAACGATACAAATCGCGCCCGCAAATATTGACAGGCGCCACCTACAAAATGCAAACATCGTTCGGGAAGGCATATATTACAATCAATGATATTAACGGCACTCCCGGAGAAATCTTCCTTAATGTAGGCAAAGCTGGCTCAGACGTATTTGCGATGGCAGAAGCACTTGGCAGAGTATGCTCGTTATTTCTTCGTTACGGTGATCATGGCGATAAAGTAAAGCTGCTCGTCAAGCATTTGAAAGGGATTGGGGGCTCCGAAGCGAGTGGCTTTGGCGCAAACAGAGTAGAATCAATTGCGGATGCAGTTGCCAAAGCACTGGAGCTGCATGTGCATACTAGATGCTCTGAAATCCAACAGCAACACGTGGAGCAGTCTGAGCAGCAGGCTTATGATGAGCTGTCAGCAACAGCAAGCGGTGCAAATCATTCCAATTTGTCTAAGGGACATAAAGATTTGTGTCCGTCCTGCGGTACCGCGTCATTAATTAATATAGAAGGCTGCAAGCAGTGCAGCATTTGCGGATATAGCAGGTGCTGACGGTGCAATTCGGAACAGGGCTTCGCCGTTCGGATATGCTATAATGTTACCTATGAGGGTGTCGATTAATTGTGGGCAACGATTGATAAGCAAAAAGAAAGGGGAACGAAGAGCAAGATTGGGAATGGAGAAGCGGCAGCGTCCGCCTTTGTAGGCTAATTTTATCCTTTACAGGAGTTATTCCATCAAAAAAATTGGACTACAACAGCGGTCGGAATCCCAAACTTGATCGTAGTAACCTACCTTTCGTTTGCTTGTTGCCCTATCCACAATTAATCGACACTCTCCCTATATTCGTTATGAATGATGCCCCTCGCGGGCAAGATCATCGGTTCAGGAGCTGACAATGGCATGGAGAAAACAATTGTACAGAAGCTTAACTTGCATAAATTTAACGATATTGCAATATTAAACCAGCCGGAAGGCTCTCATTTTTTCGACGAGTTGGAAAAAGCGGACACAAGTCTTGCAGCGGCCGGATATGACACTATTTTTGCCTTTGTGCTTGATCTGAATGCGATGAAGAAGCTTACTTTTGATGTAATCGAGCGAGGCTTGCTGAATAAGAACGGCTATCTTTTTATGGCTTATCCGAAAAAGGGCAATAAAAAGTATTCCACTTACGTGCACCGTGATGAGATCATGCCGGCCATAGGGTGCGATGAAGAAGGCTATATCGGGACAAGCACTGTCAAGTTTGCGCGAATGGTTGGGATGGATGACGTATTTACTGTGGTGGGTCTTAAAGAGGATGCCAAAAGTAAAGGGAAATCGAGCACATCCACAAAAGCGAGCCAGCGGGTAGACGACTATATTGAGCTGATTGCCGATGTGGAAAACGATTTGAAGGATGAGCCGGAGCTGCTTGCTTTTTATGAGAAGCTGACGCCGGGCTACCGCAAAGATTGGGCAAGGTATATTTATAGCGCGAAGCAGGAAGAAACGCGTGAAAATCGGCGAGTCGAGATGAAGCAGATTTTGCAAGCTGGTTACAAGAGCAAGGAGCTGTATCGGAAGGATCATCCATAGCATCCATAGGTTTCAAATTGAAAAACTGAAAAGGCTGTCCTATTGGTAGCATATGCTGCCTTATAGGACAGTCTTTTTGTATTTTCATAAGCCTGGTAGTATTTTCAACCATAGAAGTGAAAAAGATGTCATACAGCATAAAAAGTCAATAATGTCATCATTGTATGATCGATTTCGAAATGCCCGTCCTGTTATAATTAGGGATTGAACCATATATTTTTGACTGGATAACCGGAGGAGAGAAGCAGTGAAAAATAAATTTATACCTTGGACAAGTACGACATATTTGCGCTTCCTGCTGCTGTTCATTGTTATACTCATGCCGATCTATATCATCGGGCTGCTCATCTATAATTGGGGCGTTGATGCGGTAGAGGAACAGGTCTATCAATCCGTTGATTCGCAAATGACGTATTATTTAGATGCGCTGACGACAGACGTGGAGCAGATGAAGGTGCTTATGCTGGACGCTTTGAATGATGACAATTTGAGTGATTTGGCTATGCTTTCGCCCGTGAAGACGGTTTACGAAAAGCAAAAGGCAATCACCCGCTTGCAGCAGCGTTTGAATGCAATAAAAAGCAGCAGTGAGCTCATAGCCGATGTTGTAGCCTATATCCCTCAAAATGCAATGAAGGTATCGGGCGGGAACGGTTTTTCTGCCATGAGCGAGAATGAGGTGACAGATCTGGTCGATAGCAAGTTACGGTTTACTAGTACGCCTCAGCTTCAAGATGATCATTTGCTGCTCAGAGCATCGTTTCCTAACTCTGCTGGACGCAAGCCGATATTCGTCATTGATTTGAGCATATCGCTAGAAAATCTAACCCAATCGTTATCCAATCTGGCGCGCAATGAGGACGGGGAACAGGTCGTGCTGCGAAATTTGGCTGATCGATCGGTTATAGCTGCAGTTCATGCGACGCAAGGCGCATTGAATTGGCATCCCCAAGAGCGAAGCGGTAGAACATTTATCGAGGATGGAAAAGATCGGCTTTTTGCAGTGTATAACAGTTCGGAGGAGCTGGATATGGGGCTCACGCGTTATGTGGACAGTGATTTATTTTTCGGTCCGGTTCACAATTATCAGCGTTGGTTTTGGTTTTTTTCATTAACGGCGACCCTTATTATTGTGTTTTTCTCCGTCTTTCTTTACAGGTTTATTCATCAGCCTCTTGTTACATTGATTCGCGCATTTCGCAAGCTGCAGGAGGGGGATTTCAACTTACGCATTCATCGGGGCAAAAAAGATGATTTTACTTATTTGTATGACTATTTCAATGTTACCGTAGAGCATTTGCATTCCTTGATCGATCAAGTGTATAAGCAAAAAATATTGGTGCAGCACGCGGAGCTGAAACAGCTCCAGGCGCAGATTAATCCCCATTTTTTGTACAATAGCTTCTTTATGCTGCATCGGATGATTAAGTTGGAGGATAATGAAAACGCTGTCGTTGTTTCCAAGAAGCTGGGTCAGTTTTTTCAGTACATTACACGGAATACAGCAGATGAGCTGCTGCTCGCGCGCGAAGTGGAGCATGCGCAAAATTATGCGGAAATTCAACAAATGCGGCTTGGCAATCGGCTGCGTTTGACAATTGGGGATGTTCCAGATGCGTTTCAATATATCTATGTTCCGCGTCTTATTTTGCAGCCTTTGTTAGAAAACGCAATCGAACATGGCCTGCATGCGAAAGAGCGAAATGGTTCGGTGAATATGCGGTTCGTCGAGGAGGAGAGCGCTTGGCTTATAGAGGTGGAAGATAACGGCGCTGGCATGGAAGAATTTGAGCTGCGGGAAATGAATAAGCGTTTGACTTCAATGAGCGAATCGCAGCCGGATTTTGAAGTGACGGGGTTAATGAATATTCATCATCGCTTGCATATTAAGTTTGGCTTTGGCAGCGGGATTTCGCTTTGTATAGGAAGCGGCGGCGGATTACTAGTGCAGCTTCGTTTATTTAAGGAGGGGATAGCTCATGTATCGCATACTGATCGTGGATGATGAGTCGCATGTAGTGGATTGGATGTATGAAATGCTTGGAGAGATTAAGGACGTCGAGCTTGATCTATACAAAGCTACTACGGTGACCGATGCGCTTTGCTGGCTTGGCCGAACTAGAATAGATATTGTCGTTACGGATATTGCGATGCCGGGAATGTCGGGTTTAGAGCTGCACACGCATATTCGCCGGTTATGGCCAGCGTGCAAAGTAATCTTTTTGACAGGCCATAACGAATTTGATTACGCATACCAAGCGGTTAAAAATGAAGCGGCCGGCTATGTGCTGAAAACCGAGGATGATGATGTTATTATTGCCGCCGTGCATCGCGCGATTGATAGCATTGAAGAATCGATGCGACAGCAATGGATGCTGCAGCAGGCGGAGGACCGGAAGCAATCGGCGATCGCAGCGCTACGCAAAGATTATTTGGCTGAATTGCTGCGTGGCGGGGAGCGCGATGCCGAACAAAGAAGGCAAAGCTTTAAGGAGTTGGATATAGCTTTGGAGGCGGATGAGCCTGTTATGATCATCATTGCCCGGATAGATGAAGAGAATCGCGAGCATTCATTTATGAAGCCGGAGCTGATTCCGATCGCGGCGCAATTAATTGCCACAGCCGCGCTTGTGCGATGGAGGAACTGCGAATGGCTAAGCACGTTAGATAGTGTGATTTGGTTTATTCAAGGCGAGAAGGAAGCTGCTGAACAGAGCATGACGGCGGTCAAATATGTCGAAGAAAGCTTGGAACGGATTCAAACGGACTGCCGGACAAAGCTGGGAATATCGTTATCATTGATTATAGCCGAGCAGCCGGTTAGCTGGGAGCAAGTGGGACAAAAGCAAGCGGGGCTGCGGCAATGGCTGATGCAGCGCATGATCTATGGCCGCGAGTTATTATTGACGGAGAGCGAGCGTGAGCGTGAGAAAAAGGCTCAGCCGACCATCGGTTGGCAGCCGGATCGAAGCAAGCTTGAGCTGATACGGCTGCAGTTGGAGAAGGGGCAAAAGGAAGCGTTCGAAGAGACGCTAACCGAGTTAGAGCAAAGCGTTGCTGCAATTCCTTATTTGACGGGGGAAAGCGCAAGTTCAAGCTCGTGCTTGGAGCTTTTTTTCGGGATTTCCGCGCCGTTATTGTCATATATGAACCGCTGGCAGTTGCAATCATTGCTTGATATGCCTGGTATTGTCGAGAAGTTGACGCAACCTGATTTGTTTGCAAGCTGGAGCGAGCTTTTCGATTTTCATCGTTGGGTGGGGCAGGGAATTTTTCGTTTGCTTGGTGAGCGGCATGAGCATCGAGAATCCAATGTCATTCGCCATGTGAAGGAATATATGCAAGCGAATTTGCATACTGGAGTGTCGTTGGTTGAGCTCGCGGATCGGGTGTATTTTAATCCGTCGTATTTATCCAGATTATTTAAAGAGGCGACTGGAAAAAGCGTTACGGATTACTTGTCTGAGCTGCGATTGGAGCGGGCGATGTCGATGCTGCAGGAAAACAAAAAAATAAGCGAAATATCTGAAGCGGTAGGGATTGATTCCCCTGCGTATTTTTCGCGTTTTTTCAAAAAAATGACCAAGCGGTCGCCGCAGGAGTACAGGGAAGCGCATCTGCTCGGAGCCGCTGCCGATAAAAACGCCGAAGAACATAAATAATGCTGTCAGACGGTAGGAATGGTAGGTACATGTGCGCTGGTGGTGTACGGTAGGAACTATAGTAGGTTTGATAGTGTGAGCGAACCGAAGAAGTGATTGGATTAGTCATGAGAAGTCAAGAAAGTAAAAAGATTAGCGTTACGAAGCTCGGGGAGCCGATGCTAAGATGATGTCATGGGCCCAACACATCGAGAGTGGAGTGATAGTATGAAACGTCTGGGAAAAATGATACCAGCCATGTCGCTTGCTGCGGCAATTATGCTGACAAGTGCTTGCGGTAATAGCGCACAGCCTAATAATGCAAAGCCTCAATCAAGCAGTGAGGCGGCTAATGGAGAACAACAAACGGGGAAAGTAAACAAAGGCAAGTATGATCCGGCGATTACGATTTCTTTGGTCGGTGCAACAGAGGATACTTTGGAAGGAGTCCTAGCAAAGCTGAAGGGCGAGACGTTTGAGCAGAATCGCTGGTCCAAGCTCTATCAAGACGAGCTGGGTATTCAATTCAAATATAACTGGATTGCGAAAGGTACAGATCAATACAAGCAAAAAATGAATGTATCGCTAGCGTCTGGCGAGGTTCCTGAGTTTATTCAAGTCGATGCTACCGAGCTAAAACAATTGCAGGAAGCGGATCTCATTATGGATTTGGGCGCTTTGTATGAGGAGTATGCAGCGCCGCTTACGAAAAAAGTATTGAAGCAAGACGGAGATGCTCCGTTCAAGGCAGCAACGATTGATGGCAAGCTGTTGGGCATTCCGAATATTCGTTCTTCGATCGATATGGCGCAGTTTGCTTGGGTTCGGACGGATTGGCTAGAGAAGCTAGGTTTGCCAGAGCCCAAAACGATGCAAGACCTTTTAGCTATAATTGAAGCATTCGCTAAACAGGATCCAGACGGCA
This sequence comes from Paenibacillus sp. IITD108, assembly GCF_036541265.1. Taxonomy (NCBI): domain Bacteria; kingdom Bacillati; phylum Bacillota; class Bacilli; order Caryophanales; family Paenibacillaceae; genus Paenibacillus; species Paenibacillus sp. IITD108. The sequence goes on from NZ_JAZHCT010000010.1 coordinate 132,113, forward strand.
ACCAAAAGGATGATACGGTTGGGTTATTGGTACAGAAGGATTTGTTCGGCGGATTTGCAAGCTTGGAAGGCTTCTTTAATGGCTATCATGCTTACCCGACGATTTGGGTTGAGGATGAGAATGGGCAAATTGTACACGGCAGCACTAGACCGGAAGTGAAGACAGCGCTCGCGGAGCTGCAGCGTTTGTATAAAGAAGGCATGTTTGATCAAGAGTTTGGTGTTAAAGACTGGGGTAAAACATCAGAGACGGCTTCATCTGGCAAGACTGGCGTAACTTTCGGTCAACAGTGGCTAAGCGCATGGCCATTCCAGTCGAATCACGATAATGACGTGAAAGCGGTATGGAAAGGCTTCCCGTTAATGTCCGCGGATCAAGAGCCTGCATTGTCTGAAATTAGCCTTGGCACAACGCAATATTGGGCGGTTCGCAAGGATGCGGCAAATCCAGAAGCGTTGTTCAAAATGTTTAATCTCTACATCGAAAAGAACTGGGGCGAGACAGCGGAGTTCGATACGTATTACTTGCCTGGTGATGCGGAAGGAACTTGGAAGCTTTCGCCGGTGACACCTGAGCCGCCGAACAAAAACCTGGATGCTTTCATAGCCATTCAGGAGGCGACGAAGAATGGTACGATTGATCAGTTGAAAGGCGAGGCTAAGGTTATTGCTGAGAAAATTGCCGATTATGAGAAAAATGGCAATGAGGGCTCATGGTCCTGGAGCGCAGGATATGGAGCGGATGGCGTATACAGTGTGATGCAGCAGTACAAAGAAAAGGATTTGTTCAAGAAAAATAGCTTTGTAAGCGCGCCAACACCAACGATGGCGGATAAGAGCGCTACTCTTTCAAAGCTGACGAATGAAACCTTTATGCGCATTATTTTGGGCGATTTGGATGTTGCGGCATTTGATAAATATGTAGAGGATTGGAATAAGCTTGGCGGCGCACAAATTACGAAGGAAGTTAACGAGCTTCATAAGGCAGGAAACTAATTATGAGCGGGAAGCATGCTTTTCGGCGTAATCTGCCGCTGCATCTGATGATTTTTCCGGGATTGCTTCTATTGATAATCTTCTCATATATTCCGATGGCTGGATTGTATATTGCTTTTCAAAAGTTCATTCCGGCCAAAGGATTTTTCGGGGATCAACGGTGGATTGGTTGGGATAACTTCGTTTACATGCTCGATATGCCAGGGATTTATAGTGTGCTTTGGAATACCGTCTTTATTGCAGGGATGAAAATGATTGCAGGGCTGATCGTGCCGATTACGGTCGCCCTCCTGCTTAATGAGCTTCGCAGCTCAGGGCTTCGACGGGGGATTCAAACGCTTGTATATTTGCCGCATTTTTTATCCTGGATTATTCTAGCGGGCGTACTCATTGATATATTATCGCCTTCATCAGGTTTGGTGAATCAGCTGCTTAATATGTTCGGGTTGAAATCTATCTTCTTCCTTGGCAGCAATGATTGGTTCCCCTATACAATGGTGATCTCGGATGTGTGGAAGGAGTTTGGCTTTGCTACCATTGTGTATTTGGCCGCATTAACCGGGATCGACCCGCAGCAATATGAAGCTGCTGTTATTGATGGCGCGAATCGCTGGAAGCAAACCTGGCATGTGACCTTGCCTGGCATGCGAATGATTATCGTGTTGATGATGGTGCTGAGCATGGGTAATATTTTGAATGCGGGCTTTGATCAGATCGTCAATTTGTATAGTGCGCAGGTCTATCAGAGCGGCGATATAATTGATACTTTAGTGTACCGGATCGGACTTCAGCAGGCTCAATATGGTGTGGCAACTGCCGTAGGGCTATTCAAGTCAGTCGTTTCGTTCCTGTTTATTTCTGTTGCCTACTTTTTGGCCTATAAACTGGCTGATTATCGGATTTTTTAGAAAAAGGAGGCAACAAGGATGCACAGAAAAACGTTCGGCGGCAGACTGTTTCAATTCGCAAATGCTAGCTTTCTCATTCTATTGTCATTGCTGTGCATTGCTCCGCTTATTCATATTGCGGCAGTTTCATTCAGCTCCAGCGCGGCAGTGACAGCAGGATTTGTAAAGTTTTGGCCTGTGGATTGGACGTTTCGTTCCTATGAGCATGTATTTGCCAGGGGGGAAATATGGGTTGCTATGAGTGTTACGGTACAACGCGTGTTGTTAGGCAGTGCCATTAATTTGCTTATTACGATACTTGTCGCCTACCCGTTATCTAAAGAATCAACGACGTTTCGTTCGCGTACATGGTATGCGTGGATTTTTTTCTTTACGATGCTGTTTGCAGGCGGCTTAATTCCATGGTATATGGTGATCAAGGAGCTGGGCTTGCTGGATACGATCTGGGCATTGGTGCTGCCAGGGGCTGTTCCTATTTTCAACATTGTACTTCTGCTCAATTTCTTCAGGCAGCTTCCTAAGGAAATGGAGGAGGCGGCTTTTGTGGATGGAGCGGGGCATTGGACGGTGCTATGGAAGCTATTCGTGCCAGTGTCCTTGCCAGCCATGGCGACCATTTCGTTATTCGCTATAGTATGGCATTGGAATAGCTGGTTTGACGGCTTGATTCTAATGAATAAGCCGGAAAATTATCCGTTGCAAAGCTATTTGCAAACGGTCATTATGCAGCGGGATATGACTTATTTGCAGCAACTCAGCCGATCAGAGCTGTCGATTATTTCCGATCGAACCATTAAGTCGGCGCAAATTTTAATCGCAACCTTGCCCATTGTCGCTGTGTACCCATTTCTGCAGCGGTATTTTGTAAAAGGAATTGTTATTGGAAGTGTAAAAGGCTAAAGAAAATATAAACAAGGATAGGCTGTGGAAGGAACCAGCTGGCTTACAATAAACGATCAGTAGAGGAGAAGGGTAATGAAAAAATTATTACTATCTACGTTTCTATTCATGTTTGCTATTATGACGCCAATCGGTTTCGTTTCTGCAGACCAAGCAGCGTCGCCTTTGCACGAAGAAGGATTTGAAGGAGCAATTGCAAGCACACTCTATACGCTGAATACGCCTTATGGCACGTTGACGAAAGAAGCTAACCAAGTCATTGCAGGCACTGGCTCGATCAAGGGGCTAAGCGCTAGAGGTACGCAATGGGCAGAGTATGCTTCGCTTAATAAGCGTGTGCAGCTAACGGCTGGGAAGGATTATACGATTTCTTTTAAATATCGGATTTTGGAGCAGGAAGGAAATTTCTTTTATTTTTATATGAAACAACAGGTGAATGGAGCAGATGTGACTTCGGGCTTTAACTTTAAGAGTGGCGGAACAATTCCTTATCGAGCAGAGCTTGCCGCAGATCAGGTTCGTTTAACAGAGAAGGATGGCTATTGGCTTGCTGAAGCTAGCTTTAAGGCAGCGGGAGACGGGCTGTATAACATGCTTTGGGGGATACAGGATGGCGGCGCTATCGTTATTGACGATGTGCTTATTAAAGAAGGCAAGCTGCCTGTCATGGTAAATAAAACGGCGGCAGTAGCTATTGAGGGCTTTGAAAGCGGTGATTTAACGAAGACTTCTTTTCAAGCTCTAGGTAGCGGTGCGCTAGTGCAGCAAGCAAAGGCGATTCAGGGGAAGTATGCAGTGGGAGCGAGCGCTACCGTTCAACAGGAATGGCATGAGTTTCTCGCTACTGATCCAGCAAAGCTAGAACTGGCTGCGAATACCGTCTATACCGTAATGTTCAAATATAAAGTGATTCAGCCAGAGGGGCAAGACAGCTATTTCTATGTAATGGCAGGGACTGGCGATCAATCTAAAGCGATGAACTTTGGCTCTAGCGCTGCACCGATTTGGACGAATGCGGACGCTGCTGAAGTAGCAGATCGGGGTACTTATAAGGTTGCAAAAATGACATTTAAGACAGGCTCCGCACCAGATATGCAAGTGAAGTGGGGGATTCGTAAAGGTGGCGCCATCGCAATAGACGATGTGTCGATTGTGAAGGGCAAAGCTAGCATTCCAACTCAAGAGGGACCGCATATTGGTTATGCAAACGTTGTGGATTATGGTGCAGTTCCAAATGATGGTCAAGATGATACGGTTGCTTTTCAACAAGCGATTGCGACAGGCAAAAGTATTTTTGTTCCAGCAGGGGTTTATCACATTGAGGAATCTTTAAAAATTCAGAATCAAAATTTAATAGGTTCAGGTATGTTTGTAACAAAAATAGTATCTCGCAGCTCGGATGCGAAGATGCCAATTTTGCGAGCAGGGAGAAGCTCAGTAGTAGCTGATCTGGAATTGTCATTTGAGCCCGGCTTGATTACAAATGCTGAAGGCAGCGGAGATCGAGTTGGTATTTATACGGCTGCACAGTGGTCGTTGCAGCGTGGTTCTACGGTTCGCAATGTGCGTATTTCGGATGTAGGAACTGCCATTTACTCGCCTAATGGCGCAGAATCATTCTCCGTTACGTATGATACGCTGGAGATTGAGGATTTTTCATATCGCGGCATTGATTTTTCCTCTGATATCCGTACTGGCAATGTGTTCAACAACATCTACTTAAAGTCCTCGCGGCCTAATGTTGATATTCCATTCGCATTAACAGGCGAGGAAAGCGAAGTATCCATTCAGCAGCTGAACGTGGAGCATACAAAGGTGAATACCGCTATTTTGCTAGAGGATGTATATGGTCTTGCTGCTTCTACCATTCATATTGAAGGTGTGACGCTGCGAAATCCGGATACGGGCTATATTACGCTTGATGGCAGCTCAGGCTCTGTTGAAAGCTTGTCTGTATATTTGTCTCCAATTGAACAGCAGAACACAAGCATTATTCGGATTGGTGACAGCGTTTATGACATCGGTGCAGCCTTCAAGCCGCACTCTGCAGCTTATTTGCGTGTGGGAACGCTCCATGTGAAGGGCTTAAATGATCCGAATGCTGATTTGCATGGGGCAAAGGTCGGCGGTTTGAATCGTACAGACGCAAAAGGCTTTGTTTTTTTTGATCGTCCGCAGCAAGCAATTGGCGAATACACGGTTCAGCTAGATAATTATGTTTGGTACACCTACCAAGAGGATAAAGACATTTATCGAGCGTTTCCAGTAGATCCGAATAAACGGATTCAATTTACAAAGCTAGGTGTTGTGCCTACCTCTGGGAAAACGTCAGCTCGTCCAACAAATCGTTTAATTCCATATGTCTCGACGTACTATGATACCGATCTAAGCAAATTGTTAATATGGAATGGTACGCAATGGCGCCCAGTTGTCTAACGATCTAGCAGATGTAAGGCGTAATGAGTGATGAGTGATGGAGTAAAAGTGAACGGGAAGGAGTTTGGTCGATAAATATGTTGAAATTGCAGGATATTCATATTCGAGATCCGTTCGTTCTAACAGATATGAAGAACAATCGATATGTGATGTATGGAACAATTGGCGAGACCGCATGGTCGGGAAGACCAGCAGGCTTTGATGCGTATGTGAGCGATGATATAGAAAATTGGGAAGGACCGATCGCCGCTTTTCGTCCAGAGGAACATTTTTGGTCAGATCAGGATTATTGGGCGCCCGAGGTACATGAATATAATGGGGCTTACTATATGTTTGCAAGCTTTAAGGCAAAGGATGTGCCAAGAGCGACACAAATTCTGCATGCGGACTCTCCGCTTGGTCCTTTCGTTCCACATACGGAAAGACCGATAACACCTGCGGAGTGGGAATGTTTGGATGGCACGATGTATGTCGATTCCGATCAACAGCCATGGCTTGTTTTTTGCCGGGAGTGGCTGGAGGTGAGAGACGGCCAGATATGGGCAGCGCCGCTGACATCTGATTTGAAGGCTTTGCAGGCAGAACCGACGATGCTATTTCGAGCGTCTGAAGCACCTTGGGCTCGTGCGATAAGTGAAGCTAAGGAATATGTAACAGATGGGCCTTTTTTGTATCGGGAAACGGATGGCAGGCTAATCATGCTATGGTCAAGCCAAGGCGAGGGGGGCTATGCGATGGGGAGGGCCATATCTGAGTCAGGCGAAGTTCTAGGGCCATGGCATCAAGAGGAGGTGCCGCTATTTGGCGAGAACGGCGGGCACGGCATGATCTTTGCTTCGTTGGCTGGCGAACGATTAGTTTCGCTGCATGCGCCGAATGATCATCCGCTGGAGCGTCCAGTTTTTTTACTAATGCGGTAGAATAAAAATGGACATTTCGTATTATTAGGTCAACCAGAGATTTCTGGTTGGCTTTTTTTTTCACTGTCTAGGAAATTATGCATCAGTTAAAATTGTGGATAAGTATATCGAAACACGAATCAGTTCTCGAAACAACTGCACTGCCATGCCGTAACATGAAATATGCGTAACAGGGATGATGATGGCGTAGTTCTGTATGTTTGGCGTACGATGCAGCTATTGCGCTCGAATCGCTCCGAATGCTGCGGACAATAATGACCGTTAGCGCTCATTTTTCGCCAATTTCCCTTTCTAGCGGACAGAAATGTCCGTTAGCGAGAAAAAAACTAGAGTATTCGACGGAATTTTCTTCTAATGGTCATAAATGTCCGCATAGGCAACAAAAAAACTTCTTTTTGGTTCTAACGGTCATTAATGACCGCACCACAATGAAGACAGTCGGCTAAATAGATATCGGAAGCATCACTTGTTTTTTTACACACGAAGATGGCAAGTTAGGTCACCTATCGGTGACCTAACTTGCTAGCCGACGGTTGCTCTTCCGCCGGCTTTCCTTTCTAACAAAGTCAAGGGATAGATCTTTATTAATGCTTATTATACACCGATGAAATGATGATGACGCTGTTCTTTTTCAGCCATACATATACCAAATTCGTGCAGCAGCTCTGAAGGTCAATTGACCCGGCTCAATGGGACTTGAGGCGCTTTCCAGCGGCATAGCTGCCGTCTTAAAGAACACAGGCCTGGACTCAGGCCGTGTAACTTCCTCAACCTTGCATGGAACTGCGGACAAGGAAACGCCGAGCGCCTGGGCGATGGCTGCAGCCTTCGCCTCAGCATCACGCACAGCGGCAATCAGCGCTTCTTGCTGAGCCTTAGCAGCTTCACTAGAATCAAACTCTATCGATGTAACAGCATTCGCCCCTTTTGCAACGGCCTTATCAATTAAACGTCCAGCCTCTGTAATATTGTCTAGCGTCACTTGAAGCAGATGGGTAACTTTGTATCCGCGGAATTCTTGCTTTCCGTCTATATAATCGTATTGTGGCTCAATTAGAAACTGCGTAGTTTTGATGCTATCACGGGCAATTCCCGAACGCTCCAGCGCTTCAATAACCGCGGACATTTTTGCAGCATTATCAGACTGGACCAATTCCAGCTCTACCCCTTCACTAACGGTTCCTAAAGTAATCAATGTACGGTCTGGAACTGCTGTTACCGCACCTTCTCCCAACACCTCTAGCGTAAAATCACATGAATGTTCTTTATGCTGCGCCATAGCCGCCATACTCCTCCTTTATCATCGCATCTATAATTAAACTATGACTATTTATCGCTTGAAATTCAATGCATCCTCCGCACCATTATCGGGAAAAACATCTTATTTTCTCAGTAATACTTTCGACAAAGTACACCTTCCTCATTTTCTTTTATAGTAAATTGAAGTATTTTCTATTGTGCAGCTGCTGCTTGTTGGGCTATTATAGTCTAATGGTCCAATCGTAGAAAATAGAAATATTTTTAGGCCGTAATTTGCAAGTTAGAAGGGATCGTAACATGAAAAAAGGAATCATGTATGCCGTAATTACGTACTTATGCTGGGGATTGCTCCCTTTGTATTGGAGACTGTTCGAATCGATGTCAGCGCCAGAAATTTTGTCGCATCGAATCCTATGGTCTTTTATATTTGTTGCTCTTTTAGTAACCGTGGTTAAACGCTGGAAGCATATGAGAGCTGCAATTGCTGACTGGAAAAGCAAGCTTGCTGTTGTGCTATGTGCATTGTTTATTAGTGCGAACTGGCTCATTTTTATATGGGCAGTTAATCAGCACCAGGTGCTGGAGACGAGTCTGGGCTATTATATGAATCCGCTAATTAGCGTTTTGTTTGCCGTTATATTTCTGAAGGAAAGGCTGAATGTCGGTCAATGGCTAGCTATCGGCCTTGCGGCGATCGGTGTACTGTGGATGGCTATTCAATATGGTCATGTGCCTTGGATTGCCTTGTCGCTGGCTATATCATTTGCATGCTACGGGTTAGCTAAAAAAGCAGCGAAGCTGGATGTTTTGCTGGGCCTTACTTGGGAAACGATGATCGTGTTCCCGATTGCGCTTTTTTATTTGATATTTGTACACAGCAACCATACAGCGACGATCGGTCAGTTGTCGACTGCATCGCTCATTCTATTGCTGCTTGCAGGGGTTGCTACCGCATTGCCTTTGTTCTGGTTCGCGAAAGCTGCAGAGCGGCTGCCATTGTCAATCGTAGGCTTTATCCAATACATTGCTCCGACAACGAGCCTGTTGCTCGCTATTTTTGTATTTAAAGAGCCGTTTACAAACAGTCAGCTTTACAGCTTTATATTTATTTGGTGCTCGCTTGTGTTATTCTCAATAGCAACGTTTAGGCAAAGCAGACCAGCCAGCTTGACAAAGCTCAAGAGCGAAAAAGTGCCAACATAACTGTTCGATACATTTTTAAGTGAGCTTGATGCCATCCCTCCGGATGTGTCATCAAGCTTTTTTTATGCCCGCATACTGAATTTTTTGAGGACGCCGACAGGCGTTCTTTTTTTAAAATACAGGAAAGTATATGTTTTCACTTTATACATGTTCCTAAATTTCATCGGTAAACGCCACTGTCCAAAGGACGGCGGAGCCGTTTATCCTTGAAACTTTTGCTCCTCTTTATGAAACTTTAAGATTTAACGCTTTTTATTTAGAAAAACAGTCACTTTATTAAGGTTTTCTTTATAATAACCCTACTTTTTTTTAAATTGTTTTCTCTATTCTTATGGAAGAAGGACAAGAGAAATATGGAAGTATAGACCAGGAGGCTGGAGAGATGAGTAAGAAATCAGTTGCGGTATTGTTTGGTGGCTGCTCCAACGAATATGAGGTTTCACTAAAATCAGCTGCATCCGTAATCGAGCAAATTAATCTGGATAAATATAACTTGATTATGATTGGCATTACAAAAGAGGGGAATTGGCTTAGATACAGCGGTTCGATTGACGAGATAAAAAAGGATAGCTGGCATCAGCATCCGAGCTGTATACCGTCATTTATCTCTCCCAGCAGAGAGGTAAAAGGGTTAGTTGAACTGGTACATACGGAGTTCCACGTTGTGCCTGTCGATGTTGTGTTTCCGGTGCTTCATGGCAAATACGGCGAGGATGGTACTGTACAGGGCTTGCTGGAGCTCGCAGGCATCCCTTATGTAGGCTGCAACAGTCTTTCCTCAGCTGTTGCTATGGACAAGGTCATGGCGCACACGCTTGTGAAAGCAGAAGAGATAAAGGTAACAAGCTCCGTCGTTGTATATCGAGGAGAATCGGCGACAGAGGCAGCTGTGCAAGCAGAGAAGCTGGGATACCCTCTATATGTAAAGCCTGTTCGCTCCGGTTCCTCTATTGGCATAACGAAGGCTGTGAATAAGGAAGAGCTCATTGCCGGCATTCAAGCAGCATTTGCGCATGACAATAAGGTCGTTATTGAGCGAAATATTGCCGGCTTTGAGATCGGCTGTGCCGTTCTCGGCAATCAGGAGCCGATAGTAGGCATAATTGATGAAATTGAAGTGACTGACGGTTTTTTCAATTTTACAGAAAAATATACGCTGCAAAGCTCTAAGATTCATCTGCCTGCGCGAATTGATAGCGACACGGCTGAACGCGCGCGTGAAACGGCGCTGCGCATTTATAAGGTGCTTGGCTGCCAAGGCTTTGCCCGTGTAGATCTGTTCGTTACGCCGGAGAAGGAAATTGTGTTCAATGAGGTAAACACGATCCCTGGCTTTACCTCTAGTTCCCGCTATCCCAACATGCTGCAAAAAAGCGGAATGAACTATTCGGAAATTATTGATCGTTTGTTGAATCTTGCTTTGGTGGAGGCTGATGAGCAATGGAAGTTGTAGATACGAAAGAAATTGTAATTCGATTGAAACATTCAGACATCTATAAAGGGCATTTGCTTCTTGTAAATAAAGACCATCCAATACGCTGTCTGAAGCAGGATTTGCGGCCGGTCCCGCGCGCGCATATTCATAAATCTGAACAATTGCGCATGATGTATTTGGAGGCAGAATGCTTGCAGCAGCTGCTGGCTTTGCTGCAGGCCTGCCATGCGCTGGATGATATTGCAGCTGTAAGCTGTTTCCGCTCCAGCAGCGAGCAGCATGAGCTATGTAAAGCAGCGGCAGCAGAGCGCGGAGAGCTGTTTGCCGCAAGCTATGTGGCGAGGCCTCATGAGAGCGAGCATCAGACGGGACTCGCAGTTGATGTTGGTTTAAGCAAGGAGGAGGTCGATTATATTTGTCCTTCCTTTCCAGATGAAGGGAAAAGCGCAATTTTCAAAAGACTCGCTGCCAAATATGGCTTCGTGCAGCGATACAAGGAAAGCAAAACAAGTATAACCCGAATTTCATGCGAGCCATGGCATTATCGCTACGTCGGTATTCCGCATGCGATGCTGATGGAGAAGCAAGATTTTTGCTTAGAGGAATATATTTTGTATCTTAAGCAATTTGAAAGCAATCAAAAGCATTTATTTATTGAGCAGGGGAGCTGTATTTATGAAATTTACTATATCGCTTCGACGGGTGCTGAGACGGAAGTAATGATTCCAGAACAGGTCAGCTATACTACTTCGGGAAATAATGTAGATGGGTTTATCGTTACAATAGCTCATTGGAAAAGGCAGTGAAACAATTGAACGCAAAGCAAAGCTATGGCGCTATTGATATCTTCAAGCTTATTGCGGCTCTGTTTGTTATAGCTATTCATACAGGGCCGTTAACTACTTATTCAGAGTATGGAGATTTTTTGCTGACCGGCATTATTGCGCGAGTAGCTGTACCTTTTTTCTTTATGGCAGCAGGTTTTTTTCTATTTGGGAAATTAAGCGGCAGACGCAAGCAGGATCGCAGCATAGTGAACAAGTATATATGGCGTATATTAAAGCTGTATGCAATAGCAGTTGCGATCTATATTCCAGTTAATATATACGCAGGTTACTTTAGTACAGATTTTACATGGTATTCACTTGTGAAGGATTTCATATTCGATGGCACCTTGTATCATTTATGGTATTTTCCAGCTTTAATTATTGGCGTATATATTGTAGCTTTCTTATATCATAGACTGCCGTTCGCATTCATAATGGCAATTACAGGCGGCTTATATATTGTTGGTTTGTTTGGCGATAGTTACTATGGGGTATCCGTACAGAGCTCAGCCTTGCAAGCCAGTTATGATATATTGTTTAAAATATTTGATTATACTCGAAACGGTTTGTTTTTCGCACCGCTGTTTATTGCGATGGGAGCTTGGACGGCAAAGCGGCCGAAAGCTATATTTGATGTAAATACGAATGCGGGCTTTTTAATAATATGTACGTTTATTATGGTGCTGGAAGGAGTATTGCTTCATTACTCCGAGTTCCCAAGACATGACAGCATGTATATTTTTTTAGTGCCTGTCGTATATTTTCTCGTCCATTTATTATTAAAGCTAGACGTGCGCAACTATGTGTCCTTTAGGCAGCTTAGCACTTGGATTTATATTTTGCATCCATTAGCGATTATTATCGTCAGAGGTGCTGCGAAAGTAACAGGCACAACTAATTTGTTCGTAACTAATAGTATTTTGCATTATATGGCAGTGGTTGTATTGTCGTTTGCTTTAGCTGCTGTAATTACAAAGTTTGCAGGCAAGCGAGCAGAGCCGTCCGTACCTAATAGAAGAGCGTGGGCTGAAATAAATGTAACGCATATTAAGCATAATGCGATGGAGCTAAGCCGGATATTGCCAAGCGGATGTGGAATAATTGCCGTTTTAAAAGCGAATGGCTACGGTCACGGAAGTGTGGAAGCTGCACATGCTCTTACAGATGCAGGTATTACGCATTTTGCCGTTGCTACTATTACAGAGGCGATTAAAATGCGAGAAGGCGGAATCAAAGGCGATATATTAATTTTGGGCTATACGCAGCCAGAGCAATTCGATGAGCTTAGACGCTACCGATTGACGCAGACCGTTCTGGATGTTCAATACGCGCAGCTGTTGAATAGCTATAAGAAAACGCTCGATGTGCATATTAAAATAGACACAGGCATGGGCAGAGTGGGCGAGTCCTATTTGCATGCCGAAAGTATTAAAAGCCTGTATAGGCTCAAGTACTTGAACATAACGGGAACCTATACTCATCTATCGGCCCCTGACAGCACAAGCAAAAAAGATATTGCTTATACCGATCAACAAATTAGAAGATTCTATACGGTTATTGATTCATTAAAAGAAGCGGGCATCGAGCCTGGAAAGCTTCATATGCAAAGCAGCTATGGAATATTGAATTATCCGGAGCTGCGTTGTGATTTGGCTCGCCCTGGCATTGCATTGTTTGGCGTTCTTGGCCGTGATGAGGACCTTGTGCAGAAAAAAGTAGATTTAAAGCCGGCGTTATCCTTGAAGGCGACGATTACGGTAATAAAAAATATAGATGAAGACAGCACAATCAGCTACGGGGGAAATTACTTTGCTGCCAAAGGCAGCCGAATTGCAACAGTATCGATCGGATACGCGGATGGCATACCGCGCGAGCTGTTTGAAAGTGGTGGGTTTGCGCTTGTAAAAGGGCAGAGAGCGGCAATTTCGGGAAATATTTGCATGGATCAAATGATGCTCGATGTATCAGCTATTGATGGCGTCCAGCCAGGCGATATCGTTACTTTTATAGGGCATGACGGCGATGAACAGATTACAGCTGGACAGATTGCGCGGCGCTGCAATACGATAACGAATGAAGTGTTCTGCCGAATTGGGGAGCGGGTAGAAAGAATTTATGTGTCATAATTATACAAAGGTCAATCCATTGAGAAGTGGATTGACCTTTTGTCATGAACACGCTATATTTAAGTGTGTAAGCACATAGTGAGTAACCTCAGTAATTATTCGCAAGCTTTGCTGCATAGTCGTGCAAGCATACTTGTGCATAGCGGCTCATATGGCTAGGATAGCAGATGGTCGACGCTAGGATTCGTTAAGTCGCTCGTTGATATTAATTGCATAAGCAGTGCCAACAGCTCGCTTCGCTGCTTTTCATTCAGATTTTGCAGCAGCAGCTCAGCAGCTTCAGCCTGTTTCGCTAAAGCTTTATCCAAATGCTCCTCAGCCTGAGGAGTTAATTTGACTAGTATGGCGCGCCGATCAGTAGGATCCGGCAAACGGATGATCAAATTTTCTTTCTCCAAACCGTCGACAAAGTCAGTAACCGTCCGAGCTTGAATGCCCAGCTTAGCGGCCAGCTCATTCATGCGGATTTGTCCGGCATTGTGAACAGTAGAAAGCAGTCTCAGGCGCGGCCCCGAAATCGTAAATGGCAAATTCAGCGTTGCCAGCTCCGCTTTGAATTCACGCCTAATGAAATGCGCTGATCGTGCCAGGTAGTGTAAAATATCGACAGCTTGCGAATGGCTTTCATTGGAAGGCAAGTTCCAGTTCTCCTTTCATTTCAATTCATAATTTTATTATAACTGGATTAGTACAAGTTTGCACTTTAATCAAGAAAGCAGAGGGTGAAGGATATGAATGGACATGAAATAAAACATGCAGATCGGCTGTTGAAAGTACTTGTCTTCGCTTTAATTTTTTCAGTTATGAACGGCACGATGTTCAACGTCGCATTGCCGATGATCGGAAAAGAATTTGAGCTGCTGCCGTCTCAGGTGAGCTGGGTTATGACGAGCTACATGGTGCTATACGCCATCGGCTCCGTTATATTCGGCAAGTTGGCAGACCGTTACAGCCTTAAAGATTTGCTGACGATAGGCCTTATTATTTTCGCATTTGGCTCAGTAGTAGGAATGTTTGCTGTGGATTACTGGATGGTAGTGGCCGGCCGAATTCTGCAAGCAGCCGGCGCTTCTGTAATGCCCGCGACTGCCATGATTATTCCGGTAAGGTATTTTGCTCCTGAAAAACGAGGCCGCGCACTAGGCACTACGGCGATGGGCCTTGCGCTGGGGAGCGCCCTGGGACCGATAGTTGCCGGAATGATTTCAAATTTTGGAAGCTGGCGAATATTGTTTTTATTTTCAATGATTTCATTAGCCACGCTGCCGTTCTTCCGTAAATATTTGAATGATTCAGGCGGTCAAAAGAGCTCCTTCGACCTTATCGGCGGCATATTGCTGGGCGGAGCCATTGCGATGCTCCTTTTAACGATTACACAGGGCAGTCTGCTGCTGCTCGCGGGAGCATTAATCTTGTTTGTACTGTTCTTTATTCGTATTAAGAGTTCAAAAAATCCATTTATCGAGCCTGCTTTATTTGCGAATAGAAGCTACTCGATCGGCCTTGCAATTGCATTTTTTGCAACATCGATGAACTTCGGCCTTTCCTTTATGACCCCGCAGTTTTTGTCTGCGGTAAATGGTCTTACTCCAGGAAGCATCGGCTTCGTTTTGTTTCCTGCGGCGCTATGCGCTTCTATGCTTGGACGCCGAGGAGGGCGTATCGCTGATGAGCGCGGCAATGGCTTTCTCGTTATGCTAGCCGGCTCCAGTATGCTGCTTTGCTTCCTTCTTTTGTCTAGTTTCGTCGGTGCATCGCCTTATGTTATCGCCATTATTTTAATTTCAGGCAATATAGGTCTGACCTTTATGCAAATTGCGATGTCCAATACGATTTCCAGAACTTTATCAAAAACACAAATTGGCGTCGGAATGGGATTATTTTCTATGATGAATTTTATTTCCGGAGCGATTTCGATGAGTGTAATAGGCAAGTTTTTAGATCAAAATAGTACTGTAACACCGCTTAATCCGATCGTAAGCAACTCCGCGGCTTCTATTTACAGTAATATATTGCTGGTGATGAGTTTGGTAGTAGCTTTGCTGCTGCTTGTATATAATTTGCAATTTGGAATGAAGAGGATTGCGAAACAGCCAACAGCTGCGGTAAGCGGCGTAAAAGAAAAGGGGCAGAGTTAAAACAGTTGACAGAATGTCACTTGAGTAGTAAAGTGATGGTACGGAAGCAGAAAGGAGGGTGCTGATGAAAAATAATACGATTGGCTCGTTAACTTGGCTGCGTATTATGAGGTTCGCAAATCAAAGCAATCAGTTATCAAATGATTTTCTTAGCCGCTTCGGTCTGACAACTGCCCAGTTCGATTGCTTGCTGCAAATTCAAGTCTATCAGCCCCTGACCCAGACAGAGCTTGCAGAGAAAATCATCGTCACTCAAGGCGGTATTTCTAGAATGCTGGCCCGGCTGGAAAGAGAAGGATATATTGAGCGGACGCAGGATTGGAAAACGAAAACGATCCGTTTGTCGGATAAGGGAGAAGCTGTGCTGCAGCGCGCCATACCAGAGCAATTAGCTTTCCAATCCTCGTTTTTCGAATGCCCGTTATCCGGTGACGAGCAGAAACTGCTGTACCAATTAATAACGAAAGTTCAGAAGCATAGTATGAAAAAAAAATTGCCGCCTGTGTAATTTTTTTTAATATTTCAATTGACTAATCAAGTGATATGAGGGGGAATTACAAATGACAACTATTATAGGCCATCACCATATTTCTATGTTAATGAAGGATGCAAAAACAAATAACCGTTTTTATAGTGAAGTTTTAGGGATGAGAAGAGTTAAGAAAACAGTGAATCAAGATTCACCGTTTATGTATCATTTATTTTACGGTGATCTGACTGGCAGTGCTGGCACAGAGCTTTCATTTTTTGAGATGCCGATGCTTGCGCAGGCTGTAAGGGGGACGAATGCAATTACTCGTATCGGACTTTTAGTACCTTCCTATGAAAGCTTGCATTATTGGAAGCGGCGCTTTGAGCAGTTCGGCGTACAGCACAGTGATATTACTGCTTTTGCTGGCCGTGATGCTATTTTGTTTGAAGATCATGAAGGTTTGCGTTTGGCGATCATTAACAATAACGGTGAGCCCGTTCCAGCACATTGGCAGCAGTGGGATGGATCTTCTGTAGTGCAAGAACATCGCATTATGGGAATGGGGACTGTAGAAATTACGGTGAAAAATATGCAGAAGCTTTCTTCTATGCTAACTGAAATGTTTGGCTATCAGGTAAAAGCTCAGGATGAGCAATCTGCAATTTTGCAGTCTGCAGCTGGCGAGTCATTCGGCGAAATTATAATCGTGCAGCAGGATGGCGCTGTTGAGCGTCCAGGCAAAGGCAGCATTCATCATTTGGCGATTAGAGTAAAGGATGAGCAGGAACTTCGCTATTGGGAGCAAAAAGTGAGAGAGCGCGGCTATGATACGTCAGGTGTTATAGACCGGTTTTATTTTCAAAGCTTGTATTTCAGAGAAGGGAACGGCATTCTGTTTGAAATAGCAACCGATGGACCTGGCTTCACAATTGATTCTCCAGTTGAAGATATGGGCCGTTCGCTTGATTTGCCGCCATTCCTTGAGCAGCGCCGCTCAGAAATCGAGGCAAGGCTCGCGCCGATTGACTGAACGATACTGCCCATTTGCGTGAAATAATGTTATAGTGGTAGTTGCCATTGTTTGCAGCTAAAGGAGTGAAAAGAATGGAAGTGCCACTAAAGGTATGGATCGTAATGGGACTAGTAGCTGTTATTATTTGCGGCCTGACCTTGTTTGCTATAAGTAAAGCCTATTCGAAAAAATGGGATGCAATTGAATATCCGAAGGATCCTGAAGAAGATGAAGGTATGCAAGCTGACCGTTAATAAATAAGAAGAGACGTTGTGTCTTTATATAGGCTGCAGCGTTTCTTCTTAAAAATATAAGAAAGTATAAATTTTATCTTATACCTGTTCTTATATTTCATCGGTAAACCCGCCTGTCCAAAGGACAGCAGAGCCGTTTATCCTTGTTTAAAAGAATTTATAGCTCAACTTTCGCAGAGCGAAAATCGGCATATATGCATAGAAGAGGTGTCTTTTACACGGCACATCAAAACGTACCCTGTAATCAATTTCCGAAATTACGCTAACGGTTGCCATAGGGGCTATTTCGATTATTTTAGCTCATTTAAGCATGTAACGGTTGCCACGAGCGCTATTGTACCATTTCTCGAGCAAAACCAATGATTTTTGGGAAATTAAGCACAATATCAACCGTTAGAAAATTCAAGCTGTCATTTTTGCACGAATAGCGTTTGTGGCAACCCTTAGAAGTTCTTCATTGCTCGGTATACTTTGCGACGAAGTAAGTCAACTCGAATGGGTGGCCGCATTAGAATAAGTTCTAATAATTCGGAGCCATTTATCCTTGTTCTAAGAAAAAAGGACATTTCCTAGTGGAAATGTCCTTTCAGTTATGTAAAAAACCATTCTAATCAACTATGGTCGGGACGACACGATTTGAACATGCGACCCCCTGGTCCCAAACCAGGTGCTCTACCAAGCTGAGCTACGTCCCGATAAGAAATGGTGCCGTCGAGAGGACTTGAACCCCCAACCTACTGATTACAAGTCAGTTGCTCTACCAGTTGAGCTACAACGGCGTGGTTAACGTTTCGGAACACAAGATTTATAATACACAGAATCTATAATGATTGCAAGCGTTTTTTCAAAGTTTAAATTTTCTAAAAATTCAGCCGCTAGCTCGTTTGCAGGCATAAACTATTTCTTGACAGCCCTATAACTGCCAGTGAAAATAGACTTAATGTAGTATAAAAAGGGGACTGCCGACAACATGTTTACTAACTCGATCGATATGAAGCACGCACTGTCTGCATTCGAGCAAATATTTATCGTTTCCATGACAGATGCAAACGGCATTATAACTTTTGTAAATGATAATTTTTGCGAGGTGTCAAAATATAATCCGAGCGAGCTTTTGGGTCAACCGCATAAATTGCTTAACTCAAACTTTCACCCGCCAGCAATGTTCAAGCAAATGTGGGAAACGATCCGCGAAGGCGAGCATTGGCAAGGCGATATTAAAAACCGGGCCAAGGACGGTACAGAATATTGGCTGGATCTGAAGATTGTTCCGTTCGCGGATCAGGGGGGAGCTATCTATCAATACCTTGCCATCGGCTCAGATATTACGAAGCGCAAGCAGCATGAAAGCCAGCTGGACCAGACGGTAGAAAATTTGCGCGATATCGAGAATGCGCTTGATGAATCGTCGATCGTCGCCATAACCGATGAAAAAGGTGTTATTACATATGTAAACACTAAATTTTGCGAAATATCGAAATATAATCGGGAAGAGCTGATCGGCAAAACGCATCGAGTCATCAATTCACGCCATCATTCCAAACACTTTTTCAAAAATATGTGGGATACGATAAAGCAAGGTAAGGTCTGGAAGGGTGAGGTGAAAAATCGCGCCAAGGATGGCAGTGAGTATTGGATGAATACGACGATTGTCCCGTACTTGAATGAGGATGGTTCGCCGCATCATTTTATATCGATTCGGACTGACATAACGGATCGTGTTAAAGCTGAGTCCGAACTTGCGAAAAGGACAGAGCAGTTGGCCACCGCGCATGACGAAGCGATACGAGCCAATTTGGTGAAGAGCCAATTTTTAGCTAATATGAGCCACGAGCTGCGTACTCCGCTTAATGCCATAATCGGCTATAGCGAGATGCTCAAGGAAGAAGCAGATGAAATAGGGGAAACCGTTTTTTCTGATGATTTGGGAAAAATCAGCTCCGCAGGCAACCATTTGCTTGCGCTTATTAATGATATTCTAGATATATCCAAAATTGAAGCGGGCAAAATGGAGCTGTTTGTTGAGCCGTGCTCGCTGCAGGAAATTGTGCAGGACGTGCTTACAACGATCCGGCCGTTAGTATCGGCCAAAGGCAATCATTTAACAACGAATATTGATCTGACCGGCTTTATAACGGTAGACAGCATGAAGCTAAGGCAGATTTTGATTAATTTGCTAAGCAATGCTAACAAGTTTACGGATGCGGGCGGCGACATTGCCTTTACGGTGTATAGGGAAACAAGAGGGAATCAGCCTGGATATACGTTTCTTGTTGAGGATACCGGAATCGGCATGACCGTGGAGCATTTGGGCAAGCTGTTTGAGCCTTTTACACAAGCAGATGCCTCCATGACAAGAAAGTATGGAGGGACTGGATTGGGGCTTGCCATTAGCCAGCGCTTCAGCCAGCTTATGGGCGGCATTATTACTGTAAAAAGCTCCCTTCAAAAAGGGACCGCTTTTTATTGCTGGATTCCTGACATGCTCTGAAAAAAACAATTGGGTATGAAATATCATACAGAACGGGTGGGTGCACCTTAAACTACTTTTAGTTGGCACATTTCGCGATATAAAGAATGGATCGACTTGGTCACACGTTCCGTTATTTGCCTTAAAACCGCTATTTTTTTAATTTCGCGGTCACACATTCCGCTATTCGTCTTCAAACGGGGCTTTCTCTGCGGTTTATGGGTCAATAACGGATCGTCTGTCCACTTGCTACCTTAAAACTACGAATTTGGGCATAATAACGGAACGACTGACCGGCTAGAAGCTATCGAATCATGGACTCGGCAACTGCGACGGAAGAGGATGGTACTGGGCGGATCGGATGGCACTGGAGTGGGATCAAATGGTAAATGGAACGGAAGTGGATGGCATTTACAAAGTCCAAAGGGGTTCCACAACTATTCTGATTAGGCAGATAGTCACTTAAACAAGGATAAACGGCTCCGCCGTCCTTTGGACTAGGCGCGTTACCGATGAAATATAAGAACAGCTATAAGGTTACAAAAACTTATACTTTCTTAAATTTTTAATAAAAAACCGTACCGCCACTTATACAGAGGGGTACGGTTTTATTTTATGCAATTTCGCCTTCCAGCTCAGGAGGGGAAATCTGCATTTCAACTTTGCGGATTCGGTTTTTGCTCGTTTCGCGAATAATGAACTTGAGGTGATGGAACTGCATCTCCTTGCCAGGCTTAGGCTCGGTAATTTTGCTGTACAGCCAGCCGCCGATCGTATCTACATCCTCATCCTCAAAGCCAAGTCCAGTAAGCTCAGTCAACTCATCCAGCAGCACTTTTCCGTCTAATAAATAACAATTTTCAGCGAGCAATTCGATTTCGCGCCTTTCGTCGGCATCGAATTCGTCGCGAATTTCGCCTACAATTTCTTCTAAAATATCTTCGATTGTTATAAGTCCAGAGGTGCCGCCATATTCGTCAACCAAAATCGCAATATGGACACGCTCCTGCTGCATCCTTTTGAGGAGCATTTTGACCGGAGTAACCTCCGAAACGGTTAAAACCGGATGGATCAATTTTTTGAAATCCAATTCCTTATTGGAATCATACTCAAGAAATAACTGCTTCGTGTTCAGCATCCCTACAATGTTGTCTTTGCTTTCAAGCGCTACTGGAAATCTGGTATATTGCTCCTTGCGGATAATCTCCAAATTTTCTTTCAGTGTATTGTTGGTGTACAAACAGATCATATCTGTACGCGGCACCATAATTTCTTTGGCTAACAGCTCATCAAAAGCGAAGATGCGGCTTACGTAACCGTATTCTGTGTTGTTGATTTTGCCGCTTTGATAGCTTTCATTCAAAATAATTTGTATCTCTTCCTCGGAATGCGCTTCCTCATGCTCTTTGGCAGGCTTTAGCCCGAAGAAACGAACGAGCGCGTTAGCTGACCCGTTAAGCGCCCAAATAAATGGAAACATCAGCTTGTAGAAAAATATTAATGGCTTGGCCGTATGCAAGCTAATAAACTCTGCTTTTTGGATCGCCCAGGTTTTAGGTGCTAGCTCACCTACAACAACGTGCAGAAAGGTTGTAAATACGAAGGCGATGGTGACAGATAGAACCCCGCTAAGCTTGCTGTTGAGCTCAAGATTGGCGAACACAGGGGTTAACAATTTATTAACCGTCGGCTCTCCAAGAAAACCTAGCCCAAGTGCCGTAATTGTAATACCGAGCTGACAAGCTGACAAGTAAGCGTCCATGTTGCTCGTTACTTTTTGAACGGCTAGCGCATTTTTGCGTCCCTCTAATACCATCTGGTCGATTCGGCTTGTACGAAGCTTGACGATTGCAAACTCTGTCGCAACGAAAAACGCAGTCAGTATAATTAGAAGAGTGAACATAAAAATATTAAGTCCTATACCCATTATCGATTCTCACTACCCTTTTCCCATAAATTTAAAGTATATATTGATAACTATAACGAAATTGTCGCCTGTATGACAACTCTCAAAAGGACCTTCAACGGGCTTAAATTGGTCAAATTAGGTCTAAATGTTCGACTATCATCAGTATTCTCATCGATTATCGAGTCTTTACAAGTCGATTTCACGAGCTTAAGATGATCTTATGACGATTTTTATTATATTTATAATGCTTACAGTAACAGAAAGGCAGTGACTTCATATGTTTAAACAGTTTCTGCGCGCCTCAAGATTTAAAGTTATTCCTGTCATGTTAATTCCCGTCATTCTTGGCGCGCTTGGAGCGTGGGCCTGGAAGGGGCAATTTAATATTGTTTTATTTATTATTACGCTGCTTGGCGCGAGCGCAGCCCATTTATTTTCCAATATGGTCAATGATTTATGGGATTATAAAAATGGCACGGATTCCAAAGCAAAGGAAAGTGTCGATGCTATATCGACCAACTCCGGATTTTTAACTAACGGCACATGGAGCATACAGCGTTTTAAAGCAGTTACTTGGCTGCTGCTTGCCGTCGCTGCAGCTTGCGGCATTATTCTTAGCTTTACCAGCGGTTTTTGGGCGTTTGTGTTTGGCCTTCTGGGGGGCTTGATCGCTTATTTTTATGTAGCGCCTCCGATAAGATTCGGCTATCGAGGGAAAGGCTATAGCGAGATTGCCATCTTGCTGTCCTTTGGCGTACTGCCTGTTGCCGGCGCTTATTATGTGCAAACCTCAACGCTTGATTTGGATGCTTTTTTGCTGTCGCTTCCCATCGGCTTGCTTACAACGCTAATTTTGTTCAACCATCACTTTTTACACTGGCAGGCGGACAAGCAGGCAGGCAAAAAAACACTTGTTGTCGTTTGGGGCGAGCAGCGTGCGCTTTCGTTCTCTAAGCTTTTGCTGGCGCTGGCCTACTTGGCTTTAATCGTTTGTGTACTATACGGTACACTGCCACCTTACAGCTTAATTGGACTTGTAACTGCTATTCCTTTATATATGGTTTACGGCAGATTGGGCAACGGTAATGAAGCGAAAGCCTATATTCCGCTTATGGGCGCCTCGCTGCAAGCGGCGATTCGATGCGGTGCCATAATGATAGTGGCGCTTATTGTACAAGCTTTAATTATTCATTAAAATAATATTATTCATTACAAGATAATAGAGGATCTAGATCAGTCAGGAGAGTGGACATAAATGGAAAAGCAATGGGTACTAGGAGATTTTGATACGATTCTTGAGGAAGGAAAAGTATGGAAGATGGGCGGATTTCAGCTTCCAGACGGATCTTTTTGGGAATATCGGGAGCCAGAAGCCGTTGTTATTGTACGCAATGGCATATTATATGTAAGAGCTTTGTTAAGCCGCGCCAATGATCAAATTCAAATTTTGGACAATGCCAAGCATATGTATTATTCGGCAGAGCCTGTAATCGTGCCGGAAGCAGGAGAAATAAGCTTTGAGCTGCAAATGAGAGCAAGAACGCGGGGAACGGCGCCTAACGATTTGTATGACGGATACGTATCCTTGAATTTGCTTGATTTTACAACTGGCGCGGCACTTGATTTCTTTGCCGGCAATGACAAGTACGCAAGTGTATATGCAATACTGCCATTCCCAGGTGTAGAAGTGCCAAATACAGGCAAGACCAAGTATTTTTGCATCTTCAAAGAGGATACGAACTATAAAAAGCATGAATTCAACACGTACAAAATTACGTACAGCAAAGAACGCAACGAGATTGTCTTTTACCTGAACGGCGAAGAGATTCGCCGGGAGCGCGACGTTCCGG
The DNA here is from genome assembly GCF_036541265.1 of Paenibacillus sp. IITD108. Lineage (NCBI taxonomy): Bacteria > Bacillati > Bacillota > Bacilli > Caryophanales > Paenibacillaceae > Paenibacillus > Paenibacillus sp. IITD108. The sequence goes on from NZ_JAZHCT010000010.1 coordinate 155,228, forward strand.
TCCAGTTCAATCAGTTCACCGTTGCTCTGGGCATTATGACAGAGAAGGATCTCTCTCCGGAGGGAAGCACATCGGTTCATGGGCAAACGGTTATAGGCGAATGGTCGCCAATTAAAATAGAAATTTCAGAATAGCGACTAGATGTTTCACCCTAAAACAAGTACAATAGTATCATTAATTGTCGAATGGATAAGCACTTGAGGGGAGATATAAGATTTGAGCATGGACATCGGCATGGATCCGCGCATCATGAAATCATTGCTGCTGCAATACATGACGCCAAGCGTCAATTTTTTATCTGCTTCCAATCAGCAAGGGCAGGACAGCGGCACTGGCATAGCCTCATTGTTTCAAATGATGCTGGGCAGCGAGATGTCTCAGCAGCCTTCTGTTTGGAATAACAGCACTAGCAGCATAATGAATCGTTATTCTGAAGCAAGCCCCGGCTTGAACGGAATGAGCGGCTTAAGCAGCTATAATCCTTTGTGGACGCATTTGAATCAGTTAGGCATATCAGACAGGACACCTCGCGAAGAAACGAAGTATGATTCGATTATCGAACAGGCTGCACTTAAGTATAATATAGACTCTGATCTTATTCACGCTGTGATTCAGGTGGAATCCGGCTATAATGCCGCTATTGTTTCCCACGCCGGGGCCAAGGGGCTGATGCAGCTCATGGATGGAACGGCAAGAGGACTTGGCGTAGCCGATTCTTTTGATCCTGTTCAGAATATAGAGGGCGGAACGAGATATTTGGCGATGCTGCTTCGCAAATATGATGGACAGGCGCCTCTTGCGCTTGCTGCCTACAACGCAGGGCCTGGCCGGGTAGACCGGCTTGGCATCCGTACAGAAGAGCAGCTGCAGGAGCGGCTTCAGCTGCTGCCGCAGGAAACACAGCGCTACATTTCTAAAGTAATGAATGCTTGGCAATAAGCTTGCTTGACAATCATTGTTGTGTTCCGCAGCAGATGGCGGTTTACAACAATGATTTTTTTCGATTTCTGGACAGCTTGCAAATCTCCGGAAACTGTTCATTCATTATTTTTACAACAAGGCGGTGACATTATGCTTTACTTTGATCATTCAGCTTCTACGCCACCCTATGATGAGGTCATACAAACCTTGTATGAGGTGATGAAGAAGCATTATGCCAATCCATCCTCCATGCATAAGCTTGGCGTAGAAGCAAACCAGCTTATTGAGCGGTCGCGCGCTTTGATAGCCAAGCTATTCGGTACGTCTGGCGGCAAATGGCTGTTTACTTCAGGCGGCACAGAATCGAATAATATTGCGCTAAAAGGTGCGGCTTATCATTATCGCAATCGAGGGAATCATATTATAACGACGTCGATAGAGCATCCTTCTGTGTTCGAAACTGTCCGCAGGCTCGAGCAGGAGGGGTTTGAAGTAACTTATTTGCCTGTTAGCGCTGGAGGGCATATTACCGCTGACCAAGTGCAGGAGGCGATTACAGAGCGAACGATTCTCGTTAGTGTTATGCATGTGAATAACGAGGTCGGAGCTGTGCAGCCAATTGAGCAAATTGGACAGCTGCTGCGACAATATCCGAAAATTTTATTTCATGTTGATGCGGTGCAAAGTATAGGCAAGCTGGATATTTGGCCAGAAGAATATGGCATTGATTTGCTAAGCGGATCAGCGCATAAGCTGAGGGGTCCAAAAGGAGTGGGCCTGCTCTATGTCCGCTGCGGCGTACAGCTGGCGCCGCTTAGAACCGGCGGTTCACAGGAGGAAGGTCTGGCGGCAGGAACGGAAAATGTGCCGGCGATTGTAGCCACAGCCAAAGCGGTAAGGTTGACAATGGAGTCAAGAAAAGAGAATGCCAGCTTATACCGGAAACTTAGCAGCAGGCTGCGTGACGGCATTGCTGAAATACCAGAACTTAAGCTTAATGGCGAACAGCCGCTTGCGCCGCATATTGTGCATTTTTCATATCCCGGCATGAGGCCTGAGGTTATGATTCATATGCTGGAGCAGCATCAGATTATGGCATCGACTAAATCTGCCTGCTCTTCCAAGGAAGAAAAGCCGAGCCGTATTTTGCTTGCGATGGGCGCCGAAGCAGGTGCTGCTGCCAGCGGCGTTAGAATCAGCTTTGGCGATGAGCATACAGAAGCGGATGTAGATACGCTGCTCAGCGCGCTGCGGCTTACTGTATCGAATTTGTCCCATTTGGAGAGGAGCAACAGGTAAATGCAATATGATCAAATCGTGCTTCGTTATGGCGATCTTACGATGAAAGGCCGTAATCGCAATATTTTTGAACGAAAAATGCTGAGTCAGGTCAAGCATAAGCTTCGTTCTTATGAAAATTTGACATACTGGCACACGTTTGGCAGGCTCTACGTTATTTTGAATGGCACTGAGCACGAGCCGGTTATAGCCAGATTGAAGGACATCTTCGGATTAGTATCACTCAGTCCGGTTATTAGTTGCAAACCGGATTTGGCGGAGATTGAAGCAACAGCACTTCAACTGATGCATGCCCAGCCGAATCCGCCGCGTACGTTTAAAGTAAGTGTTAAGCGCGCCTGGAAGAAGTTTCCGCATGATTCTCAGGAAATGTGCCATTTGATAGGCGCTCCTGTTTTACGCTCGTTCCCGGAGCTTAGCGTTGATGTGAAAAAACCGGAGCTGGAGCTGCGCATCGATATTCAACAAGAGGCGGCTTATATTTTTTGTGAGGTAATTCCGACTGCTGGCGGCTTTCCATTCGGCTCCAATGGCAAAGCAATGCTGCTGCTTTCCGGTGGGATCGACAGCCCGGTGGCTGGATATATGGCGCTGCGCAAGGGGCTTGAGATAGAGGCTGTACATTTTCACAGCTATCCCTATACTAGCCAGCAGGCTAAAGATAAAGTCATTGAGCTGGCAAAGCGATTGTCCTATTACAGTGGAGCACCTTTGAAGCTGCACATGGTTTCCTTTACTGAAATTCAAACAACGCTGGCGCAGTCCAAGCAAAATCACTTGCTGATTACGTTAATGAGAAGGGCAATGCTCAGAATTACAGAGCGTCTAGCGCTCAAGCACGGCGCCAAAGGCATCGTGACAGGTGAAAGCCTTGGCCAGGTAGCAAGCCAAACGTTATCGAGCATGAATGTGATTGGCAGAGCGGCAAGCCTGCCGCTGATCAAGCCGCTGATTATGATGGACAAGCAGGAAATAATCGATATTGCTGAAAAAATAGGAACGTATGAAACATCGATTTTGCCTTACGAGGATTGCTGCACTTTATTCATTCCAAAAGCACCTAGCACAAACCCAAATTTGCGAGTTGTAGAGGGGCAAGAAGCAGCGATTGCCAATTTGGAGGAAATGCTTGAGCAAGCGATCGAAACGACTGAGGTGCTGCTGCTTTCACCGGATTCGGTAACAGCTGCTGAAGCGGCGGGCGAGGACAATTGGTTTTAATCAAAAAAACAGGCTCCTAGGTGGAAGCCTGTTTTTTTGCTGCCCGCTTGCTAGTGCGGGTATTTGTCCAATAACCGAGGCTAATAACAATAATAATCATAATAGCAATGAATACCCAATAATAAAGTTTATTGCTGAAAAAGTCAGTAAACACTTTTTCGTGTGTAATCATTTTTGCGGCTGTAAAAGCAAGGACGGCAGAGCCTAAATACACGATCCATTCGAAACGATTGATCAGCTTGATAAACAAGGTGCTGCCCCATACTACGATCGGAACACTAATAATGAGACCAATAACAACTAGCAGCAGATGGCCGTTCGCCGCGCCTGCTACGGCAAGCACGTTATCAATGCCCATGGCTGCATCGGCAATGATAATTGTTTTGATCGATTGCATAAGCGTATTGCCCGCCTTGATATCGTCGTGTGTATCTTCCTTCACAACAAGTTTGTAAGCAATCCAAAGCAGCAATAATCCGCCTGCTAAATTCAGCCATGGAACAGCTAATAATTTAACAAAAAGAAGTGTTGCTATTATTCTAATGCCTACAGCTCCGGCAGTTCCCCAGATAACAGCTTTTTTCTGCTGCTCCGCGGGAAGATTTCTAGCTGCTAGCCCGATGACGATTGCATTGTCCCCGGCCAGTATTAAATCGATAAATATGATAGTCAGCAAAGCAGTGAAAAATTCGGCCGAGAAAAAATCCACTTAGATTTAACCCCCTTTCATTATTTCTACATAATGAAGAATACAACAAAATGGAAGCTTCGGGAAGATACAGATGGTGCTATTAGAAAAATTTTGTCGTCAGACATAATGATTCATGCTTGTACATACGTCTTAGTATGGGAGGGAATAACGTGGATCATGCAATCATATTTCTAGAAATAATGCTCATTAATTTATTGCTCAGCGGAGATAATGCTATCGTTATTGCAATGGCCAGCCAGGGATTGCCCAAGCAGCAGCGAAAGCAAGCTCTGTTTTGGGGGACGGGCGCAGCGATTGCGCTGCGCTGTATTTTAGCGGTTGCCGCCATACAAATGCTCAAAATTCCATATTTGCAGGCTGCAGGCGCCATATTTTTAATCGTTATCGCTGTTAAACTGCTTGCTGATTCCGGTCATGAAGTGAATGTGAAGGGCGGGGGCAAAACGCTTCGCCAAGCAGTAGCGACAATCGTTATGGCAGATGTTGTCATGAGCCTTGATAATGTAATTGCAATAGCTGCAATTGCAGGCGGTGATATAATCTTGATTTTTTTGGGTATTATTTTAAGCATTCCGATTATATTATGGGGCAGCAGCCTGTTTACAACTTTGCTGCATAAATTTCCTGCTCTGGCCTACATTGGGGCAGGGATGCTTGCTTACACAGCAGGAGATATGCTTATAAAGGACAAGGCTATTGTTCAAATTGCATTTTTTGCCGAAAAAACGCTGCAGGAGCTCATTCCGCTGCTTTGTGTGCCGCTCGTTTTCGTCATTGCAATTATGAGAAAAAAGTTAATTTAAGAAAAAAATGTGAACAAATTAGCCGCCTTCCTGCAATCTCTGCGGCTTTTTTTTGTGATTCTCTGTTCGCTGCACTGGTATTTTTGTCTCAGTTCCTATAAACTAATAGAGATAAAAACTGTCGTCTTTCGTCAAATGCGACTGACGCTGTAAGGAGCGGAGCTAATGCCAAAAAACAAATATTCCGCTGGTATCATTTTGCTGATTGTCGGAGTAATTATTTTACTTGGTAAAGCAGGAGTTTTTGGCTTTCTTGGTGCAATTTTCTGGCCATTGCTCGTGTTGATTCCCGGTATACTAATTCATGTACTGTATTTCGGCAGATTAGTGCCAGCATATATGCTAGTACCTGGTGGAGTGCTTGTAGTCTATTCATTGCTGTTTATTTTGTGCAACATATTCGGTTGGGATAGCCTGAAGTTTTTATGGCCTTTGTTTATATTTGGCGTTGCGGCTGGCTTGTACGAGTATTATTTGTTCGGCTCGTCAGTTCCAAAGATTGTTTTTACAGCAGCGATCGCACTTACTGCAGCTTCAGCATTGTTTTTCGTAATTGCTTTAATGTGGAGCTGGGGCATTTATGTAATTGCTGCCGCACTTATTGGAGCAGGCGCCTGGCTGACAATCAGCAGCCGTAAACGATGGTAATTGATCACAATAATTTTCAAGACTTATAAAGATGGAGTGTGGATTAACTTTTATGCAAGAAAGAGAAAATATTCGTAATATCGCAATTATTGCCCACGTAGACCATGGCAAGACAACTCTTGTGGACCAGCTGCTTAAGCAGTCAGGAACATTCCGGGAGCACGAGGTTATCCAAGAAAGAGCAATGGATTCCAATGATCTGGAGCGTGAGCGCGGTATTACTATTTTGGCAAAAAATACAGCCATCACGTATAAAGACTATTTGATTAATATCGTTGATACACCTGGTCACGCTGACTTTGGCGGCGAGGTGGAACGAATTATGAAAATGGTTGATGGCGTATTGCTTGTTGTAGACGCTTTTGAAGGCTGTATGCCGCAAACGAAGGTCGTGCTGCGCAAAGCGCTGGAGCATAATCTAACTCCGATTGTCGTCGTCAACAAAATTGACCGTCCAAATGCAAGGCCTTCTGAAGTAATCGATGAGGTGCTTGATTTGTTCATCGAGCTTGAAGCCAGCGACAGTCAGCTTGAATTCCCTGTTGTTTATGCATCTGCATTGATGGGAACTTCAAGCCTCGATCCAGATCAGCAGGATGAAAATATGATGACGCTGTACGATACCATTACCGAGCATATTCCGGCTCCGCAGGAAAAAGTCGACGAGCCGCTGCAGTTTTTGGTTACGCTGCTCGACTATAATGAGTATGTTGGAAGAATTGCCATCGGCCGTGTCAACCGCGGAATTATCCGCCAAGGGCAAGCTGTAGCGGTAATGATGCGAGAAGGCGGCATTAAGCAAGCCCGTATCGAGAAGCTGTACGGTTTCCAAGGGTTGAAGCGTATTGAGATTCAGGAAGCAGGAGCAGGCGATATCGTTGCTATTGCCGGCATTCGCGAGATCAATATCGGGGAGACGATTGCTGACCCTAATCAGCCTGAAGCTCTGCCTGTACTGACAATTGACGAGCCGACTTTGCAAATGACGTTCCTCGTTAATAACAGCCCGTTTGCCGGACGTGAAGGCAAGTGGGTGACTTCAAGAAAGCTGCGCGAGCGTCTGCTTAAAGAATTGGAAACGGATGTTGCATTGCGTGTCGACGAAACAGACAGCCCGGATGCGTTTATCGTGTCTGGCCGCGGAGAGCTTCATTTGACCGTTCTTATAGAAAATATGCGCCGTGAAGGCTTTGAGCTGCAAGTATCCAAGCCGGAGGTTATTATTAAAGTAGTCGATGGCGTGAAGCAGGAGCCGTATGAGCGTTTGCTTATTGATGTGCCTGAAGAAAGCATGGGAGCTGTAATGGAAAGCCTGGGATCAAGAAAGGCTGAAATGCTTAATATGGTCAATCATGGCAATGGACAGGTTCGTCTTGAATTTACGATACCAGCCCGCGGACTTATCGGTTACCGCACGTCCTTCTTGACGCTCACAAGAGGCTATGGCATTATGAACCACGTTTTTGACAGTTACGGTCCGCTTGCCGGCTCGTCAGTAGGCGGCCGCCATCAAGGTGTGCTCGTTGCCAGCGAGAACGGCGTATCGACCTTCTACGGCATGCTGAGCGTTGAGGATCGCGGTACGATGTTCCTTGAGCCAGGAGCCGAAATTTACGAAGGCATGATCGTAGGCGAGCATAACCGCGATAGCGATATTATCGTTAATATTTGCAAGGAAAAGCATCTAAGCAACGTACGATCAACTGGAAAAGACGATACAGTCAAGCTGAAGACACCGCGGATTTTCACTCTTGAGCAAGCTTTGGAATATTTGAATGACGATGAATACTGCGAGGTAACTCCCAAATCGATTCGTCTTCGCAAAAAAATTCTAGTAAAAAGCGAACGCGAAAGAGCAGAAAAGCATCGCAAAATGGCAGAGTCCGGCGTTTAACGCCGGACTGTTCCATAATGTTCTAGTGACGGCAAAGCCGTTTATCCTTGATTGCGTGTCTTAACATAAAAGTGGAGGTTATGTAAATATGCAAGCATGGCTGAGTGAGCATATGCTTATATCTTATATTTTAATTGTTGCCTTTACTATTTTTATTTTCAATTCGGTTTTCCGGCCGCAGCAAAAATTGCCGATTCTTAAGGAAATATTAGTCTATGTTTTGATTTTGATAGGATCGTTTATATTAACTATATTGCAGATAGATAAGCTTCCGATTATTCAATGTATGGCTATTGCCGTCGCTATGATGCTTATGCTGCGCGGCAGACAAATGTATGACAAGTGGAAAGGCAATTCTGCGAAAAAGAGCGGCCTGGAGCAGCCAAGGCAGGATCAGCAATGAAGCTGGAGGAGGCTCTATTCAATTGGTTGCAAATTAAAGTTGTCGCCATGGCGAGGCCTCATGATGGGGCAGCGGAACAAACGCTGCAGTTTTTTGAACAAATTTTACAAGAGGATTTCAGTATCAGTCATTTCAGTGTAAATGATTCAGGCGATAATATGTATTTAGTTCAATATGAGCTTGATGGCACAGTTCATCATAAACAGTTTCGACAAGAGCTCGCTGGACAGCTATTGGCTGATATCAATGCGAATCCTAAATACAATGAAGCTTGAAGGTGGAACAAATGAACGTCGAGTATGAACCAATTCCTCCTAGAAAGTCGAGTCCACAGAAGGCGAAGCAATTAAAAAAAACAAAGAAAAAAAGACCGCTTTTGCGTATATTTTTGCTTTTATTCGTCGGAATATTGCTTCTAGCTGGGGCTGGCGCAGGATATGTGCTACATAAGTCGTCGGAAGCGCTTGGGCAGATCGGATCGTTAGGTAACCTTATCGGTAAAGTTACAGCCTCTGAATCAGTCAAGGTCAAGCCGACCGCAATAGTGCTGATGGGCTTGGATAAGCGCCCTGCCGGCGTGAAGGGCGGCGGTCTTAACACAGACGTTATGATGGTCGCTTCTCTCAATCCCAAAACGAAGAAAGTCGTCGTCGTGTCGCTGCCAAGGGATTCGAAGCTGTCGGCCAAAGGCTATAAAGCTCGCAAAGCTAATGCGTTTTATGCAGCTTTCTACATGAATGCCAAAAACAAAAAGCTTCCGCAGGAGGAAGCCGAGCTAGCCGGCATGAGTGCTGTTCGTGATGTGTTGGGAGAATTGTTTGGCATCGATATTAAGTACAGTGCTATTATCGATTTTAAAGGCTTTACCGATGTTGTTGATGCTCTTGGCGGCATTGAGGTTGATGTTGATATGCGTATGGTTTATTCAGACAGCTATGACGGTACCAATATTAATTTGGAAAAAGGCCGGCAAATAGTAAAAGGCAAAGAAGCGCTTGATTTTGTCCGTTACAGACAATCGAAGGATGGCAAAAATATGTCAAGCGATTTTGACCGAAATCGCAGACAGGGAGAAGTAGTCGGCGCTATTTTTGATAAAGCGATGTCTTTTGGCGGAATGATGAAAATCGGCTCGTTAATTGATGCTGTAGGCAACAATATGAAGATGGATATGCCAGAGAGCGAAATTAAAAATATGCTTTCGACTTATTATAATGTCAAACGCTCTGATATTACTTTTATAACCGTTGCTGGAACATGGAAGAGCCCTTATGTTTACTTGAATAATGACAGCGTAAAAGAAGCCAGCGATGCCTTAAAGGCAAATATGGCAGAATGAACAACCACTTCCCTTAATATACTTCAAGTATAGTCGTATAATTGCAGCTGCATTACGGGCGGCAGTAGGGAGGACAAACAATATGGGAGCTCAGCATTGCTATAAACGCTTGACTGTAATTGTTCATATAAAAAGCCTAGTGAAGCTCACTAGGCTTTTTTGAGATTTTCACTTGAATTTCATCCATAAACCACCAGCCCCAAACAATGTTGCTTCTCTTCCTGAAATAAAGCTGGGAGCACATTTTTTTCATCCGGACAAGGTAGGTTCCGAAGCGTCTTTAGGAGCATATTCTAATAATTAGCAACAGCTCCGTCTTGACCGCCGGTTTCAGCTTGATCTGGAACGATAATGTCGCGCGGGAGCTGAGGAATAATTCGTCCTATAATATCTGCCATTTCTTCAGCAAAGCCTGTTATAGGGTTGCCGGCGCGAATATCGTTACCGATTTCTCTAAGCCGTTCAGCAATATCGATATCTGCTGACACAAGCGCATCGATACCATAAGGGTCCTTATGAAGCGCCTCGGCCACAGAAAACTTTATAGTGCCGACGCGAGATCTCTCAAGCTTTTCATCCACATCAATGCCAACGATGGCTGTATTGCCAAATACGACACAATGGGCGTTCTGTACGCCATTGACTGACATAGCAATCTGCTCCAAATGAGCGGAAACTTGCTTGGGATCAGTAATTTCTTTTTTGACATCAGACTGCTTTGCCCGTATAGATTGATTATGCTGTGGAGAGGGTGATGGTTCTTTGTTAGCTGCAGTTGTGCAGCCGGTAGCCGCAGCAGCAATAATAATAAGTGAAGCAAGCCATTTGTACATGTATCCACCTCTTCTTACATGTGAGTTTTCTTTCATCCATAGTTTGCCCGTCAAGCGATAGGATATGTACGCAATAGTAATTTAGACGGTAGGAGGATTTAGATGGAAAAAATAATCGTGCTAGATACTAATGTGCTGCTTCATGATCCGCAAGCCATATTTTCCTTTCAGTATCATAAGGTTGTTATTCCTGCGGTTGTGCTAGAGGAAATTGATTCCAAAAAACGATTGGCCGATGAGCTGGGCCGCAATGCGCGGCATATTTCCAGATTGCTGGATTCGCTTCGCAAACAGGGGCATTTGCATAATGGCATTGCTTTGCCAGGAGGCGGTATTTTAAAGGTTGAATTGAACCATCGCAGCTTTGAGCGCGTCCAAAGCTTGTTTAGCGAAATATCGAATGATAATCGCATTTTAGCTGTAGCGTTGAATTATCAGCTGGAACAAAAGGATAAGGCGGATAAACGCCAGGTTGTCATTGTAAGCAAAGATGTGCTCGTTCGCATAAAAGCCGATGTGCTGGGGCTGCTGGCTGAAGATTATTTGCCGGACCAATCGGTCATTTCAAGCGATGGCTACACAGGCTACGGAACGATTTATGTGCACCCGTCTGTTATTGATGAATTTTATTCGAATCGGTTTTTACCTGTCGCGATGATACCGGTGAAGGGCAGGCTCAGACCCAATGAATTTGTCATTCTTAAAGATGAAATCGGCACTTCCAAATCTGCTTTGCTCAAGGTAAGCCAGGATGGCTGCCGGTTAGAACCGCTTTATTTGAGCAATGATCCCGTATGGGGCATCAGCGCGAGAAGCGCGCAGCAAAGAATGGCGCTGGAACTGCTGCTTAATGATGATATCCCGCTTGTTACTTTGTCAGGCAAGGCAGGCACCGGAAAAACATTGCTGGCGCTGGCAGCGGGCTTAATGAAGGTGGAGGACGAGCATAAATACAAAAAATTGCTAATAGCAAGACCAGTAGTGCCAATGGGCAAGGACATCGGTTATTTGCCGGGAGAAAAGGAAGAAAAACTAAGGCCTTGGATGCAGCCGATTTATGATAATTTGGAATTTTTATTTGATACGAAAAAAACAGGCGATATCGATAAAATATTGCTTGGCATGGGCAGCATTCAAGTGGAGGCGCTCACATATATTCGCGGCAGGTCCATTCCTGGCCAGTTCATTATTATTGATGAAGCGCAAAATTTATCAAGGCATGAGGTTAAAACGATTGTTTCGCGAGTAGGAGAAGGCAGTAAAATTGTTTTAATGGGCGATACGGAGCAAATTGATCATCCTTATCTCGATGCCGTCAGCAACGGGCTGACGCATATTATTGAAAGCTTTAAACAAGAAAGCATCAGTGGACATATGTCGCTGGAGAAAGGAGAACGCTCCCGATTAGCCCAATTAGCTGCTGATCTGCTTTAAACCGAACAGACGGGACCTGCTGCCGATTGAAGGCGGGTTTCGTCTGTTATTTTAAAATATAGGAAAGTATAAGTTTTCACTTTATACATGTTCCTATATTTCATCGGTAAACGCGCCTGTCCAAAAGACGGCGGAGCCGTTTATCCTTGTTTGTTCGAAATATGTGCTTGGACATATCGGACAATTACTGTTATTCTATACGCATATGATAGAGCTGGAGGGAAGAGGCTGTGCAAGTACGGAAGTTTGCGCCACTCGTTATAGGCGCGCTGCTCATTATTGCGTTATTGTTAATTCCAAGCTCTCGCAGCATTAAATGGTCGCGCGGTGTAGATCAAATGCATCATCTGCCTGCTTTGCCTATTCAAGGCCAAATTACAGCGGAGCAGCCGGTAGATCTTTTTGTAAACGTTTCCTTAACATCGGAGGAATTTGAGCAGCTGCGGCTGATGAATGAGCAATTTATGAAGTATACAAGAGGCATTAACGTTTACTTAAGCAATGATAATAGTTCGGAATATGCATATGAACGATGGTCGGAGCAGCATGCATTAGGAAAAACGGCGGATATTATGCTGCTGGACAATAGCTGGGTCAGGCAGTTTGCCATTCAAGGCTACTTGAAGCCCGTAGACAGCATAATGGCAGGCGATGTGCTTGCAGACCAGCTTCCGGCTGTGCTGGATGCGCTCAGATGGAACGGTTATTTATGGGGTGTGCCAAGAATGCTCAATCCTAATATTTTGCTATGGAATAAGGCTTTGCTGACTGAGCTGGGATGGACGGAGCCGCCTTCAAACTGGAAGGAGTGGGTGGAAGCCGCAGACAGCCTGGATGCTGCAGCTGATCAGCCATTATTTGCGGTTGAATTGGATGATTTCACTCAACTGCTGCCGCTGCTAGGCAAATTCGAATCTGAAGAGGATAATGTGCTTCATCTCAAAACATGGTCCAGCCGCCAGTATGAGCAAATAAATGACCTAAGACAGTTTGAAGCGCATAATCTACTGCTGCAAACCTCAGATCGCAAAGAAGTAGGACAGGCATTTGCCAACGGACATCTGCTTGCAGCCGTGCTGCCTTGGAATGAATATATGTATTTGAACAGCAGTGTAAAGGAACAGCTAATCGTTGATGAGGAGTCTATTATATATCCATGGCTGAACGGTCAGAGCTTTGTTATTTCCTCCAGAACGAAACATGACAAGGAAGCTATGAAATGGATTCAAGCGCTGACTGACTTGTCTCATCAGCAGCAACTGCATGAATCTTTCCGCTTCCTGCCTACTACGGTAACCGCGTTGCAGGAGATGGACTACTGGGAGCAAGACAAGTTCAGCAGGGAGTTTGACTGGCTCAATCGCCTGAACCAGAAGCCTGCCGAGCATAAGAGTTCCCGTTTTGATCCGCAATGGCTTATTTATTGGGAAGATTGGCAGCAGCGCTGGCTGGAGGATGCCGATGCTTTACTGCATTCTATCAGTGCCTACAATAAACAGCAAAAAGAAGCAGCCTCTTGAATTCAGTACGAAGATGAGGCTGCTTTTTCATTTTATAAAGCGATGCTTAGCTTAATAATAAGCTTGCCGTCCTCTACCTTCACTTCATCTGCTTTGAGGAACGAAATGATCAGCTGCGGGTAAAAGCCGAGATCAAAATCTTTCTCCAATTGCTTACGAGTCGTGTCTGGCAGAGGGAAACCGTTAAAAATGAGCTTATCTACATGAAATATAATTCCGTTTTTAGGCTTTTCTTCAATACTATAATGGCCGGTTACACTAATTTCAATTTCTTCATTTTTACCTTTGGCAATAATTTGCCCATCGGCAAATTCGAATACGAAGTGGTTGAACATTTGATTTTGCTCGCGCAAAAAGGCATTTAAATCGGTATCCGGTACCGTTATCGTATACGTTAATCCTTTGCTTTCCAGCAAATGCTTATTGTTTTGAATCCAGCCTGGAAGCTCGCTCATTGCGTTTGCCAAGGCTTGAAAATATTGGCGGACAGCTTCGACGCCTTGCGTGTTCCAATGGTCGCTTAGCTGTTTAATCAATAGCAGAATGCGTTCTGCATCCGATCTATTTTTCAGCTCATCGGCAACCTCGGCTTCAAGCGCCAATACACGGCTGCGCTGCTCATGCAGCTGCTCTTCCAGCAGGATCAGCTCCTGCTGTCTCGATTCGAGCTTATTTTTATTTTCCTTAAGCAGATCATATTTATTGGCGTACTGGATAAGCGTATTTTTGTCGCTAGCAAATATTATTTCTATAAAATCAAGCATTTGAAACCATTGGGGCAGCGATTCGAAAGAAACTAAGGCAGCATAGACAAAATTCCGATCACCCATGTAATAAGCACGCAGCACTTTGCCTGCCTGCTCCTGCTTGTCCGACAGCTCAGCTTCCTGCTGGACAAGGAGCAGCTCTGTTTCGTCAAGCGATAATAGCAGAAGCTCTTTCTCCTCTTGAATCCTGTCAATTTCTTTATCAATTTCTATCAGAGATAAGCTTTTCTCTAAAATAGCCTGAGTGCCGCTGTCTTCAGCTTCAAAAGGCTGCTGCTCAGCCAGAGCAGGCGGCCGCAGAAACAAGGCTGTACATAAAGTGAAGGCGGCGAGCAGTATAATGAATAACGGTTTATAATTTATTTGCTTCAACGGATACCTCCTCCTCGGCTATTATTCTATGCGGCAAATATATCTATTATATCCTACAAATGAAGAAGGATGAATAATGAGATGAAACAAAATGATAATTTTGGCCACACGAAGCTAGCTGAACAATTGATGAAACAAATCGAGAGCTCGCAGCTGCAGGGATGGCGTTATAACGAAAATAATGAGCAGATACCGGCAAAAGGAATTACGTTTTACACCTATATGAAAAGCTGCCTGTACGATCCTATGTATGGGTATTATATGAGCGGTGAGACGCGTATAGGCAAGATGGGCGATTTTTATACAAGCTCTGCGATCGGCACCATTTTCGCTGAGATACTGGCAGCCAATTGTTTGCAGGAGCTGTCAAGCAGCGCGGAAAAGCTGGCAGTAATCGAGTGGGGAGCCGGCACAGGCAAGCTTTCCTTCCAAATGGCTGAGGCAGCAAACCGCATCGATCCCATTGGAGCGATACGGCTAAAGCACTGGCTTATTGATGATCATGCTGCCCATCGGCAAGCGGCGCAGCAGCAAAGCCGGCTTAGTACTTGGATACAGGCGGAGCATATCGCAGCGTCTGCACAAGGCTGGGAGCTGCTTGCAGGCACGGATAAGGCTATCATCATTGCCAATGAGCTGCTGGATGCTTTTGCCATTCATCGCGTGCAGCGGATGGGGGACAAGCTTGTGGAGCTGGGTGTCACGAGCGATGAGGAGAAAGGCTTCCGCTACATGTACATGCCGCTCTCCAGCCCAGCCATTATGGAGCTGCTGGAACGTGACAGGATTAAGCTGCATGAAGGGCAAATAACGGAAGTAAACCTGGATGCGGAGGCATGGCTGCTAGAAATTTTTCGGCATATGCGGAAAGGAAAGCTTATCCTGATAGATTATGGTCATGAAGCCGAGGAATTTACAGCAGAATATCGCATGAACGGAACATTGATGTGCTATCACCGTCATTTGGCTAGCGATCAGCCTTTTTTATGGGCGGGACAGCAGGATATTACTGCACAGGTTTGCTTTACTTCCATACGTCATGCGGCTGAACAGTCAGGATTCAAGGTAAGCTATTATAATTCACAAAAGCAATTTTTGATCGATAACGGCTTGCTGGAAATGCTGGCCGACACGACAGATGAGAATCCGTTCAGCGAAGCGAATCGCAAAAACAGGGCTATTCGACAACTGCTCCTCAGCGATCAAATGAGCGAGCTGTTTAAAGTGATTATATTGGAGAAATAAGAATAATACCAGTTTGTATATAATTAGGCGCATAAATGGAAATGAGGCTATCCCAATGGTCTTTAGACCTATTTGGAATAGCCTCATTTGGAAATATGTATATATTTCCCTTTGTAAATATAAGAAAGTATAAGTTTCACCTTATACGTGTTCTTATATTTCATCGGTAAACGCGCCTGTCCGAAGGACAGCGAAGCCGTTTATCTTTGTTCCTTTAGAACGGCAAGCTCATTTTGAATACCGACCAGTAGGTAAATCCTACAAATGAAATTACCATATATCCCCAGAACATATAAATATACGTTTTTTCTGAGAAGTTCAAGTAACCTAGAAAAACGAAAGCAACGGCCTGTGCAAAGAAAAGCAGTGCAAATTCGTACAAATCACCTGCGAATGCCATCAGCCCGATCACTAGTGAGAAAAAACCAAGTACTCGATACATACGTGCCACGATACCATCCCCCTTTCGTTGCTTGCCGATTTTTCTAAAGTTCATTATACCTTCGTAACGATATAGTGTCCACATGAAAGCATGACAAAATCGCAAACTTTTAGTCGGATTACTTACATTATACATAGTTTGCTCAAAGATTGGACGAAGTATGTATGATTAATTTGCAAAATGGATATACAAAATAGTATCCAATAGATTCTATGAACTCTACCAAGGGCATAGAGATAAAGTAAGCGCCTTTACGTTAGGAGGTATTTGTTGCATGACAGCAGTCAGACAAGATGCGTGGAGCCCGGATGACGATTTAGTCCTTGCCGAGGTTACTTTACGCCATATTAGAGAGGGCAGTACTCAGTTAGCGGCATTTGAAGAGGTTGGGGAAAGAATAGCCAGGACGCCGGCAGCCTGCGGCTTTCGCTGGAACAGTTATGTCCGTAAAAAGTATGGAGAAGCTATTCAAATAGCGAAGCAGCAAAGACAAAAAAGAAATTACTTTAAAAAGCAATCGTATTCGGCAACGCCTCAGGTATCTTCGGTTGCTATTTTTGAAACGGAAGAACGCAGCAGCTTCAAACAGGATGCGATCCATTCTGTTTCGATGGATGAAGGTTTATCCATTGATGCGGTTATTCGTTTTCTACGAAATTGGAAAACAACCTATCAAGATTTATCCAGGCAAATTAAGTTTTTCGAAAAGGATTTGAAAGAGAAGGAAGATGAGCTTAACCGCCTGCGCACTGAGAACGAAAAATTGTCCAAGGAAGTAAGTAATGTGCAGACTGATTACCGGACAGTTAATGATGATTATAAAACGCTAATTCAAATTATGGACAGAGCGCGCAGATTGACTGTGTTGTCCCATGAGGATGAAGTAAAGCCGCGTTTTAAAATGGACGCAAATGGTAATCTGGAAAGAATGGAATAGTTCTCATTGTAGTGCTAGCTATAAAGAAAAGTCCGCAATGCCTCGAATGGCAATGCGGGCTTTTCTTTTGGAGCCGTTTATTTTAATTTAATAAAAGTATATAATACGCATAGCGAGATTGTGGAAATACTAGGAGCGATTTCAATGTTGATAGATGTTGTAGGCGGCGGCTCTATAGGCTTGTTAATGTCGGCCAGATTGGCTGGCGCTGGCTTTCAGGTAAACCTTTGGACCCGTACTGAGGAGCAGGCCGAGCTGATTAATGAGCACGGATTAAAGCTGCTTGCCGTGGACGGCTCGGTTGCAGCTGAGGGCTTGACCGTTCGCGCGCACTGCTTGGCTGTCCGTTCGCAGACTATGAAGAAGTTCGGGCAGGATATGCGCTGGCTGCTGCTGTGCGTCAAGCAAACCCAATTAAGTACTGAGCTGGCACTAGACTTACAGGAGCTAACGAGAGGGATGGACAGCCGTCACATTTCCGTTATTGCGCTGCAAAACGGCTTCGGGCATTTGCAGTGGCTTAGCAAATCGCTGCCTGAATGCCGGATCTATGCGGCTATTACAACTGAAGGCGCCAGGAAATATGATGCTTACACGGTCCAGCATACCGGGACTGGCGAGGTATGGATAAGTGAACATGCTGAAGGCAGCAGAGAACTTCAAATGCTAGAGCCCGATTCACAAATTTTGCTAGCCAATATGCTGCAAAAGGCAGGAATTTCGGCATTTTTGTCGAATGACATGTACAATCGCATGCTGCAAAAGCTGCTCGTCAATGCGGTTATTAATCCGTTGACCGCTATTTTTGATGTTCCTAATGGCGAATTGCTGCTGGCAAGCAATCGTATATCTTTAATGAAAACGCTATATGAAGAAACTAGCGACATATTACAAAAGTGCGGCCTCGGCATCGATGCGGCAAGCGGCTGGGAAATGGTCGTCCGGGTATGCGAGCTTACAGCAAGCAACATATCTTCCATGCTGAGTGATGTCCGCGCTGGCCGTACTACTGAAATTGCAGCTATTAATGGCGCCGTTATTGAATTGGCGCACTCAGCTGGTGTAGAGGCGCCTGTTAATAAAGCAGTTGCTGTACTAGTAGAATCATTTCGTTTAAGGAGGGAGTGACGGCGATGGGGCAGCTGTGGAATTATTTACATACGATTTATGCAATAATAGCTATTATACCAGTTGTACCTTTCTTTACTGTCCTTGTTTGCTATAGCTTATTTACTGGAGATAGAAAAAAAGCGATGCGGCTGGCGATGGATATTTCAACTATATTTTTAATAGGTGTCGTTGCTGCTTTATTTAATATGGCTTTTGGCAACCAATTCGGGATTTATGGCATATTGCTGATTATGCTTATCGGCGGAGGCTTGCTGGGTAATGCCCAGTTCCGCAAACGAGGTAAAGTAGATGCGAAAAAAATAGCGACGATGGTTTGGAGACTCACTTTTTTTGCGATGAGCGTATTTTATATTATTTTGTTGCCGATCGTCTTAAGCAAATTTTTATTTAAAATATAAGTGGTCATAAAGTAAAATCGCTGCTTGTCAATTTGACAGGGGGCGTTTTTTGTTTTGACTAACTGTACTTTTTTTGTGTACAATGACGTAAGTGTATGACAAAAATTAAAAGAGCAAGGGGATGCTAACTGCGTCATGAAAACAGAACCCTATACTCTGCCAAGTGCCCAGCTATTGACAGAGGCATATACGCATCAGACAGATGCGCAATTAGCACATATATTTGGATATTATCCTGGCAACGAGCAGGATTGGCATAAAAGATTGGCAAGCCTGCAGCAGGAAGAGCGGCTGCGTGCGCCGAAGGATAAGCTTGCAGAAGTGTTGAGAGAGTACAACCGTAATTTGATGGCTGGCGATGCTGCTATGCATGCTATCGATCTTATTGCTGAAGGGGCGCCCGTAATTGTTGGCGGCCAGCAGGCTGGCTTGTGGACTGGCCCGCTGCTTGTCATACATAAAGCGGTATCAATCGTTGGCGCCGCCAAGAAGGCGAGTGATTTGCTAGGGAAGCGGGTCGTGCCGGTCTTTTGGATAGCAGGCGAGGACCATGATTGGGATGAAGTGAATCATACTTACTTGATATCGGCTGAGCAAGAGCTTAAGAAGCTGACGATTGCAAGAAGCGCCGAACCGAGAACTTCGGTAAGCCGGACGATAATTACAGCCGAGCAGTGGGCCGAGCAGCTGCAAAACCTCGATCAGGCATTGCCGGGCTCCGAATTCAAAGAAGAGCTGATGCAGCGGCTTGAAGAGATGGCAGAGCGATCCCATTCTTTATCTGATATGTTTGCCAATATAATGAGCCATCTGTTCCGCAACGAAGGATTAGTAATGATGGATGCAGATCATTCTGGCATTAGGCAGCTTGAAAGCTCGATGTTCGCTTGGATGATCAATCAGAATGACGAGCTGGAGCATGCCTATGCTGCAGCGGCAAGGCAGGTAGGCGAGCTGGGCTATCCGCTGCAGGCTGAGCTTTCTGAAGGCAGCATGAATCTATTTATGTTCCATCCTGAGCTTAATGGGGAGCGAGTCCTGCTATACAAGCAGGAAGAACGCATTGCGGACCGCAAGGGCCGCTTCGAGCTGACGAAGGAGCAGCTGCTGCAAGTAGCGAAGGAGACGCCTGAACTGCTGAGCAATAATGTGCTTACCAGGCCGCTGATGCAGCAATTTTTATTTCCTGTTTTAGGGACGGTGCTTGGTCCTGGTGAAATTGCTTATTGGGCGATTACAACGGAAGCGTTCCGTAAAGCGGGGATGGAGCTGCCGATTATCGTGCCGCGTTCCTCCTTTACGCTTGTGGAAGGAATAGTAGCCAAAAATATGGCGAAATATGAGCTTTCCTTTGAGGATGTGCTAGAGCGTTTTGAAGAGAGAAAGGCTGCTTGGCTAAAGGAGCAGGACAATTTAAATTTGGCTGAGCAATTCGAACGTGTCAAGGAACAGTTCAAAAGCAGCTATGAGCCGATTATTAATACGGCAGCGTCTATCCAACCGGGCCTTGCCAAGCTTGGCGACACGAACATGAGCAAAATTTTGGAGCAAATTACGTACATGGAGCAAAAAACGATCGATGCTCACAACAAGCAGTACGAAGCGTCAGTGAGACAGCTTGACCGCATTCGTTTGTCGATTATGCCTTCGGGAAAGCTGCAGGAACGCATGCTTACGATGGCAGGTTATTGGAACCGCTATGGAGAAGAGTGGCTGCAGGAGCTTCTGGAGCAGCCTTATAATCTTTGCGGCGGGCATCAAATCGCCTATTTATAAAATGAAGATTATTATATATTGGAGGATGAATCATGAATTCGGTTATTAATAGCATAATTGCAGATCCATCATTGGCAGCAGAGGGCCATCTCAAAATAGAATGGGCGAAGTCTCATATGCCAGTGCTCAACCGCATTCGCGAGCAATTTGAACAGGAGCAGCCGTTCAAAGGGCTTAAAGTATCGATATCCTTGCATCTTGAAGCGAAAACCGCCTATTTGGCAAAGGTTGTTCAAGCAGGGGGAGCGGAGGTTACCATTACAGGCAGCAATCCGCTATCTACGCAGGATGATATTTGTGCGGCATTAGTAGAGGACGGCATTACTGTGTTTGGCAAGTACAATCCAAGCCCGGAGGAATTCAAGGCGCTTAATGTTAAAGCGCTGGAGTCAAAGCCGGATCTTATTATTGATGATGGCGGCGATCTTATTACGCTGCTTCATACCGAATATAAGGAATATGGCGTAAATGTACGTGGCGGCGCGGAAGAAACGACGACGGGCATTATCCGCTTGAAAGCTTTGGAAAAGGACGGCTCGCTAAGTTTCCCGATGGTAGCTGTTAACGATGCGTATTGCAAATATTTATTTGATAACCGTTATGGTACGGGCCAATCTGTATTCGACGGCATTAACCGCACAACTAATCTCGTTGTAGCAGGCAAAACGGTTGTAGTTGTCGGCTATGGCTGGTGTGGAAAAGGCGTTGCTATGCGTGCCAAAGGCCTTGGCGCCAATGTCATCGTAACTGAGATTGATCCGATTAAAGCAGTTGAAGCCTACATGGACGGCTTTGCCGTTATGCCAATGCTTGAGGCTGCCAAGCTGGGAGATATGTTTGTTACCGTAACAGGCAATCGCGATGTCATTCGCGGCGAGCATTACGAGGTGATGAAAAGCGGAGCCATTTTATCCAATGCCGGCCATTTCGATGTTGAAATCAATAAGATTGAGCTGGAAGCGATGTCGACGGAAAAACGCACTGTTCGCCGCAATATTGAAGAATACAAAATGAAGGACGGCCGCAGCATTTACTTGCTTGCAGAAGGGCGTCTGGTGAATTTGGCGGCAGGAGACGGCCATCCTGCGGAAATTATGGATATGACCTTCGCGCTGCAGGCGATGTCGCTGAAATATGTAAATGATCAATATAAAGTAATCGGCAGCAAGGTTGTCAATGTGCCGTACGAGCTGGATCAGCAAGTGGCCAGCTATAAACTGCAATCGCTAGGATACCGTATTGATAAGCTGACCGCGGAGCAATCGGCATACCTGGACAGCTGGAATGAAAATTAATTAGCGTTTTAAATCGTATAACATGAAAAGCACAATTTTGAGAGGGTAGTAACCTCCCGGAATTGTGCTTTTTTGTTCTTGCCCGGCTGCCTGATTGTGATCCTTGTTTTTACGTTTTCATCAGAAACATTTTCCAGTCCTATCTCGTTATGGAGTGTAATGGAAAATTATTTATTATATAATGGGGGGCAATAACATGAACAGGTATAGAAAAAGAAAACAGTTCAGTCGATTGTTTGCAGGGTGTATGAGTATAATAGGCATCATATTACTACTTGCAGCATGCTCAAGCAGCAATTCGGATTCCTCGACTCAGAGCGAAAATATCGCTTTAAGCAATGAAGCGAAGGCTGGCGAGAGTTTGCAAGAGGCTGGGGAAGCGGCGGGCTCCAGCGACACTATTCCTTTGACAGGCATGCATCAAAAAATTATTTATAATGCTGATCTAACTATGCAAGTGGAGGATTTGGATAAGGCAGTAGAAGCATTGAAAGAAGCGATCCAGCAAAGCGAAGGATATTTGCTTGAGTTCAGCGATACGCAAACCGAACGTGAGCTACGGTCAAACTATGTCATTAAAGTGCCTGCCAAGCAATTTATGCCCTTTATCAATCAATTGTCCATGATTAAAAATCGTAAATTCGATCAATATGTAAGCGGGAAGGATGTCTCAGAAGAATATGTAGATCTGGAAGCGCGCTTGAAGGCAAGAGAGCTTGTTGAAGAGCGGCTGCTTGCCATGATGGGCGAGGCTAGCACAGCTTCGGACTTGCTGGAGTTTTCACAGCGGCTCGGTGAAGTGCAGGAGCAAATGGAGCAAATAAAGGGCCGGATCCGATATTTGGACAACAACGTTTCTTTCTCTACGATTAATCTCCGCATTTTCCAAGCGAAACAGTCTGCAGCGAGCCTGGCAGGCTATTCAAACCCATTAGGCGAGCGAATAACAGAAGCTTGGCAAAGCAGCATAACATTTGTTTGGGAAGCGATTCAAACGATTATCGTTATTTTGATCGGCGCTTTTCCGATTATCGTTATTTTAGCTGTTATCACTGTACCGATATGGCTGATTAGAAGAAAAAGAAAAAATGCAGCTTCCTTTTACGAGGAAGAGGATTCAGAGGAAAGCAACGACGAAGATGTGAAAGAAAACTAATTTAATTAACCTGATCAATTATTTTATGAAATCCTGCTCATTTTAGCAGGATTTTTATTTTGTTTGGCGAATAAAACTAGCTATGTGGGGAAAAGTGGGGTAAAGTGGTGTAATAGGGGGAGGGAGTGGAGCGAAATGTTCATGGGCGAATATCAACATAGCATCGATGACAAAGGCCGTCTTATTATTCCGTCCAAATTTCGTGAAGCACTCGGCAGCTCCTTCGTTACAACTAGAGGCCTCGACAACTGTTTATTCGTGTATCCGATGAGTGAATGGCAAGTGATGGAGCAAAAGCTTAAATCATTGCCGCTTATGAAATCTGATGCGCGGGCATTTACACGTTTTTTCTTCTCCGGAGCGACTGAATGCGAGCTCGACAAACAGGGAAGGGTAAATATACCTTCGCATTTGCGCGATTACGCCAAGCTGGACAAAGATTGCATGGTGCTTGGAGTATCGGGCAGAGTGGAAATTTGGAGCAAGGAAACGTGGGACAGCTACTACAAGCAGTCTGAAGAAGCATTTAATGACATTGCAGAGAAGCTGGTAGATTTTGATTTTAACTTCTAGGCTGATCGACATAATTTAGGAGGACCAAAGCATGTTTCAGCATACAACAGTATTATTGGAGGAAGCGGTCGAGGGGCTGAATATAAAGCCTGACGGTATTTATGTAGACTGCACACTGGGCGGAGCGGGGCATAGCGAGCTTATCTTATCCCGGCTTGGAGCAGGGGGCAGGCTGATCGCCTTCGATCAGGATGATCTGGCGCTGAACAATGCGAGGGTTAGATTGGCATCTTATATGGATAAAGTAACGCTCGTCAGAAGCAATTTCAGGTATTTGCAGGAGCAGCTGCTGCAGTGCGGCGTTCCGGTTCATGACGGCCTGCCGCAAGTGGACGGCATCTTATTTGATCTTGGCGTATCCAGCCCTCAGCTGGACGAAGCGGAAAGAGGCTTCAGCTATCATCAGGATGCTCCGCTTGATATGCGAATGGATCAGGAAGGCGATCTCACCGCCTATGAAATCGTCAACGAGTGGGATGAACGGGAAATAGCAATTATTTTGGATCGTTATGCAGAAGAAAAATTTGCGCGTTCGATTGCTAAATCCATCGTCAAGCATAGAAGCGAAGCACCAATCAAAAGCACAAGCGAGCTTGCTGAAATCGTGAAAAATGCCATTCCGGCCGCTACGCGCAGAACAGGTCCGCATCCGGCCCGCCGTTCATTCCAAGCATTCCGTATCGCAGTCAATGACGAGCTTGGCGCAGAAGAGGATGCGCTGGAGCAAGCGGTGAAATGTGTTGCACCAGGAGGAAGGATATCTGTTATAACCTTCCACTCCCTGGAGGATCGCGTTTGTAAGCAAATATTTGCAAAATATTTAGAGAAGTGTACTTGCCCGCCTGATTTCCCGCTTTGTGTTTGCGGCAATAAAGGTGTGTTGAAATTAGTCAATCGCAAGCCAATCTTGCCATCTGAAGAGGAGATTGAACATAATGCGCGGGCCAGGTCAGCTAAGCTGAGAGTCGCACAAAAATTATAAGGGGGATTGAGGATGGCATACGTCAACGGTAACTTGGCATTGCAGCCAAAAAGAAAAGAAAATGATCAGGAAGAAGTATATCGCGAGACGAGGAAGGTCGTCGTAAAACGCAAATCATTGCCAGTAGGGGAGAAGCTGCTGTATTTATTCACGATAGTGCTGTGTGTAACCGTGGCGGCTGTCATCATTTTCCGTTATACGCAAATTTATGATATGAATATGAATATGAAAAAGCTGAATACACAGTATCAAACTTTAAATGTAGAGATGGAAGAGCTGAAGCGTCAGGTGGAAATGCTGAGCGATCCTGAGCGGATCCGCAAAATGGCTGAGATGCAGGGGATGGCAACGAAGCTTGATGGAATCAACGTGAAAACGAGCAGCTCTGGCGATGCTGTGAAATCCGCAATGCGTGAATAGGGTGAAGGCTTATGCTAAAAAAAATTAAAGTTCGTACATTGTTGTTTGGAGGGATCATGACCCTCCTTTTTCTCGTACTTATCGGCAGAATCTTTTATGTGCAGGTTGTAGTTGGCGCTCAGTGGTATGATATCGCCAAATCGAGATGGTCAGGATCAGACATTTTTAAAGCAAAAAGGGGAGAAATTACGGATCGGGATGGAAATATGCTGGCAATGGATACGATTGCCTACAATGTATTGTTAAATCCTAAAGCGATTAATGAGGCGGGTATTGCCAATGAGGTTGCGGAAAAACTGCATGAGCTGCTTGATCGGCCAAAAGAAGAACTGATGGAGCAAATTACGGCAAAAAAGGATGACGGTACATATTTCGTCCAGCGCGAGCTCCGCAAGGGCGGCTGGCAAATTGATAAGGCTGTAGCCGATGAGATTAAAGCCTTCAGCAATGAGCTGAAGGAACGTTTTAAAAAAGAAAAGAAGCTGCTTAGCAGTGGAATTGAATTGCAGGAAACGCTGAAGCGTTATTATCCGAGGCATTATCTTGCTTCTCATTTGGTTGGCTACATTACGCTGGACCGCGAAACAAAAACAGGCATTGAATCTTATTTTGATAAGCAGCTGACAGGTGAAGACGGCTATATCAAATATCTGAAGGATGGTCAGCGCGTACAGCTGGCGCAAGGCGATGTGGAGTATAAGGAAGCGAAAAATGGAAATCGCATTAAGCTGACGATAGATAACGATATTCAGCATTATGCCGAAGAGGCGCTGCGTAAAATCGGCGAAGAATACTCTCCAAAAAGTGCGACCGCCATTGCAGTTGATCCTAACACGATGGAAATTTTGGCGATGGCTAATATTCCTGAATACGATCCTAATGAATACTGGAAAGGCGATTATGCCAGCTACTATAATCATGCCGTGCGCTCGCTTTATGAGCCAGGCTCAACCTTTAAAATTATGACACTGGCAGCAGCAGTCGAAGAAGGTGTATTTGATCCGGAGGAAATGTACAAATCCGGACAAATAAAAGTGCCCGGACGAGTCATTCGCGAGCATAATAAAGTAGGCTGGGGAACGATCTCTTTTCTCGACGGA
This sequence comes from Paenibacillus sp. IITD108, assembly GCF_036541265.1. Lineage (NCBI taxonomy): Bacteria > Bacillati > Bacillota > Bacilli > Caryophanales > Paenibacillaceae > Paenibacillus > Paenibacillus sp. IITD108. The sequence continues at coordinate 180,849 of NZ_JAZHCT010000010.1, forward strand.
CTGAAGTACTCTAGTAACGTCGCTTTTGTAAAGCTAGGCTTTGAGCGTCTTGGCAAAGAGGTGCTGAGAGATTATTATTCGCGGTTCGGGTTTGGCCAGAAGACTGGTGTTGAGCTGGGCGGGGAATTGGCTGGTACGATTGATTTCCACTGGCCGGGCGATGTTGCATCGGCAACATTTGGTCAAGGGGTCGTACAGGTTACCCCGCTTCAGCAGGTAGCAGCAGTAGCTGCGGTCGCCAATGGCGGCAAGCTCTACAAGCCGCAAATCATTAAAGAAGTTACAGATGTAGCAACAAACACAACTACTGTAAGAGAGCCTGAATTTATCCGTCAAGTTATATCGGAGGAAACATCGCGCCAGGTAGGCGAATATTTGGAGCAGGTTGTATCTGATCAGGATAAAGGAACAGGGAAAAACGCATACATTGAAGGCTACCGCGTTGCCGGAAAGACAGGTACGGCTCAGAAGTCAATAAATGGCAAGTACTCTGCCAATAAATATGTGGTATCATTTATTGGCTATGCGCCTGTAGAGGATCCAAAAATTGTCGTCTATGTCGTGGTGGATGAGCCGAATAATCCGATGGTGGGCGGCGGTAAAGTTGCAGCGCCGGCATTTAAGGAAATTGTGCTTAAGAGCCTTCGCAAGATGGGCGTTCAGCAGCAGTGGACTACGAATGAGCAAACAGAAGGCGATAAAAAGGAAGCAAGAGTGATTGTGCCTGACGTTACGAAGATGAAGGTCGGCTTTGCCAAGGAAGAGCTGAAAAGCCAAGCGATGAGCTTCGAAATCGTAGGCAACGGCTCGACAGTCATCAAGCAGATTCCAGCTGCCAAATCGTCTGTTCATCCGACACAAAAAATTTATTTAATTACAGAGCAAGAGCAAAATTTAGCAGTCCCTGATTTAACTGGCGTTTCATTGAGAGATGCTTTGGAAATTACATCGATTATAGGCGTGAAGCTTTCAGCAGAGGGGCAAGGCTATGTCGTTTCGCAGAAGCTTACGGAGCAGGGCGGCATGCGTCAGCTAAAAGTTATATTAGCTCCGCCAGTCGGTTCGGAAGCTTATGAAAGCTACGTGCCTCCAGAAGAAGATGCTGAAGCTGACGAAGAAGAAACGGATCAATCCGATGAAGAAAATGCGGATGGGCAAAGCGGGCAAGCAGACTCATCCGCTGCTAACAATAATGGCTAGGCTTTATCGTTTTGCAATTTCATGTAACGTTATAGCTATGGCTTTGCAGATACTCTGCAGAGCCTAGCTTGTTCTATCCGTCCATTTCGCTGAATAAACTGAAATGAGCATATGTACATGCTCTGTTGAAGTAAGCAGGCGGAGGGGACGAGCGATGAAGGTGTCTAATGTGACGGTGCGACGCCGTTTATTTTCGATCATCTTGCTGGCAGGAATTGCTTTTGCTGCATTAATTGGACGTTTGGCTTATGTGCAGCTGTGGCAGGGTGAAGAATTGTCTGAAAAGGCTGAGGATTCATGGAGACGCAATATACCGTATGTAGCCAAGCGGGGAGAAATATGGGATCGCAACGGCGTGCAGCTGGCATACAATGTAAGCTCGCCGACAGTTTGGGCGATTCCTGTTCAAGTGAAAGACAAGGAAGCAGCAGCAAAGGCGTTAGCCGTTCCTTTGGGCATGACAGAGGAAAAGCTGCTCGAAAAAATTAAAACGAAAAAAATGCTCGTACAGCTTGGGCCTGGAGGGCGCAAGATTACGCTTGAAAAAGCTGCTGAAATTAAAGCCTTGCAGCTGCCGGGTATAATTGTAGCTGAGGATAATAAACGGTTTTATCCATATGGAAGCCTTGGGGCCCATGTGCTCGGCTTTACAGGCATCGACAATCAGGGCTTGACGGGCATTGAATCGAAGTATAATAAAGAATTAAGCGGCATCCCCGGCAATATATCGTTTTTGTCTGATGCAGCCGGGCGCCAGATGCCGAATTCAACCGATGTTTATGTCGAGCCTAAGGAAGGCTTGACGATGCAGCTAACGCTGGATAAAAATATACAGAGCATTATGGAGCGAGAGCTCGATCTGGCGATGACGCAGCTGCAAGCCGACAATATTATAGCTATTGCCATGAACCCGAATACGGGAGAAGTGCTTGGCATGGCAAGCCGGCCAACCTATGAGCCGGCAAATTATAAAGAGGTGCCGCAGGAGGTTTACAATCGAAACTTGCCGATCTGGATGACCTATGAGCCAGGCTCAACTTTCAAAATTATTACGCTGGCAGCTGCATTGGAGGAAAAGAAGGTTAATCTGAAACACGAGCATTTCTTTGATCCCGGCGCAGTAGAAATCGGTGGCGCTAGATTGCGCTGCTGGAAGAAGGGCGGCCATGGCAGCCAAACGTTTTTGGAAGTCGTTGAAAACTCCTGCAACCCTGGCTTCGTGGCCTTGGGCAATCGTCTAGGCAAAGAAAAGCTGTTCCAATATATTAAAGATTTCGGCTTTGGTCAAAAAACGGGTATTGATATTAACGGCGAGGAAAACGGCATATTATTTAAACTTAGCCAGGTTGGCCCGGTAGAGCTTGCGACGACTGCATTCGGACAAGGCGTTTCCGTTACTCCGATCCAACAGGTCGCAGCAGTGTCGGCTGCCATAAACGGCGGCACTTTATATAAGCCTTATGTGGTCAAGTCATGGATTAACAGGGAGACGGGCGAGACGGTGCAGGAGGTGGAGCCGGAGCCGGTCAGAACGGTAGTATCCGAGGAAACCTCCAAGCAAGTGAGAGAGGCGCTGGAAAGCGTCGTTGCCAAGGGTACAGGTCGAAATGCTTTCATAGATGGATATCGTGTAGGCGGAAAAACAGGAACAGCTCAAAAGGTAGTTGGCGGACGCTACTCACCCAATGAGCATATCGTATCCTTTATCGGCTTCGCTCCGGCGGATGATCCGCAAATCGTCGTCTATGTCGCTGTTGATAATCCGCAGGGCATTCAGTTTGGCGGACTGGTCGCTGCGCCGATTGTGCGAAATATAATGGAAGATTCCCTGGAAATATTGGAAGTGCCGAAGCGCAAGGATCAAATTGAGCGTCAATATCGTTACGGAGAGACACCTATGGTTACCGTGCCGAATTTAATAGGGAAATCAGCGATGGATATTTACGAGGATATGAATATGAATTTGTATTTGGCGTCAGCAGGATCAGGCAAAGTAGTCGTAAGGCAGGCGCCAGCTGCAGGAGAAAGAGTAGAAAGAGGATCTGTCATTCGAATATATCTCGGTGACGAGGATGATCTATCAGCCTCACCATAACCGATAGGTTATTAACCCGATTGCTCATAACGGCATATAGTATCCCGTTAGAGTAATTGAGGGAGGCTTGAAGCAGATGCGTCTATTTGAAATTACGAAGCTGCTTATTACGGCTAGGCTGATTGGTGACGGCAATGTTGCATTTCATGGCATGGACAATGACTCGCGTACAATTGCTGCAGGCATGTTATATGTTTGCGTGAGAGGGTATGCGGCAGACGGGCATCAATTTGCAGGCGAAGCGGTTGCCAAGGGAGCGGTCGCGATCGTAACCGAACGGGAATTGGATTGTGCGGTGCCGCAGATCATTGTTAAGGACAGCACGCACGCGATGGCTATTATCGCCTCTGCCCTGCACGGCAGACCGAGCGAGAAGATGAAAGTCATTGGAGTTACAGGCACAAATGGCAAAACGACTACAACATATTTGATTGAACAGCTGCTAACTGCACATAATAAAAAAACGGGAGTTATTGGCACGATTGAGATGCGCTATGACAACCGCTCCTATCCGATGCAAAGAACCACTCCTCTGTCGCTGGAGCTGCAGCGCTGTCTCGGAGCTATGCGGGACGCAGGTACGGAGTTTTGCGCCATGGAGGTATCGTCGCATGCTTTAGAGCAGGGCAGAGTGATCGGTTGTCATTTTCGAACGGCTATATTTACGAATTTGACGCAGGATCATTTAGATTTCCATGGAACGATGGAACGATATCAAGATGCGAAGGGGCTTTTCTTCTCCAGGCTGGGCAACGGCATAAGCCGGTTTCCGAGGCAGCGGTCCTATGCAGTGCTGAACGCTGATGATGAAGCTTCACACAAGTTTGCCAAGCTGACCTCGGCGGAGGTTGTTACGTATGGGATAGAGAATAAGGCTGATGTGAGCGCAAGCTTGATGTCTATGAACAATAGCGGCTCTGTCTTCAAGCTGAATAGCTTTAAAGGCGACGTGATTATTCATTTGCCTCTGGCAGGTAAATTCAATGTTTACAACGCCCTGGCGGCTATTGCAGCGGCTTTGATTGAAGGGGTGGAGCTGGCGGTAATCAAGCAGGCCCTCGAGCAAATAGACGGTGTTCCAGGCAGAGTAGAGCGAATTGACGAGGGACAGCCGTTTGCGGTTTTAGTCGATTATGCCCATACGCCGGACGGATTGAAGAATGTGCTGGAGGCTGTGCATGAATTCGCCAAAGGCAAAGTTATTACCGTATTTGGCTGCGGAGGCGATCGTGATCGCAAGAAGCGCCCTTTGATGGGTAAAATAGCAGCAAGCTATTCCGATGCCGTTCTCATAACTTCAGATAATCCAAGAAGTGAAAATGCTATGGATATTATGAAAGATATAGAAATAGGCTGTAAAGAGGCGGGATTTACGAATCAGCAGTATAAGCTGGTGGAGGATCGCAGAGAAGCGATAAAAATTGCGGTTGAAATGGCAAGCCCATCGGATGTAGTATTGATTGCGGGGAAAGGTCATGAGACGTATCAGTTAATAGATGGCATTTCCTATCCATTCGACGACCGATTAGTAGCGAAAGAAGCGATAAGGGGATTATAACATTGATAAATCGTACACTTAAACAAGTCGCAGAAATGTGCGGCGGCAACAGCAAGGGCGTTGATCCCGGCTTAACTATACATGGAGTTGTTACAGACTCGCGCAATGCGAAGCCGGGTCAGCTATTCATACCATTAATCGGTGAGCGTTTTGACGGTCATCACTATGCGGAGCAGGCAATCGCTGGCGGAGCGGTTGCCATGCTTTGGCAGGCCGATCACGAGGTTCCGAGCGAGCTTCAGCATGTTCCCAGAGTGCTTGTCAAAAATACACTTGCGGCGCTGCAGCAGCTTGCCAAGGCTTATCGCAGCGAGCTTGTCGTCCGGGTTGTAGGTATTACGGGCAGCAATGGAAAAACAACAACGAAGGATTTGACGGCTGCCGTGCTGGGTACGGTTTATAAGGTACATAAAACAGAAGGCAATTTGAATAATGAAATCGGCTTGCCGCTAACCGTTTTGCAGCTTGAAGAGGATACGGAGGTAGCTGTGCTGGAAATGGGCATGAGCGGCTTTGGCGAGATCGAGTTGCTGACGCAAATTGCTCAGCCTGATGCTGCAATTATTACTAATATAGGTGAATCGCATATGCTGCAGCTTGGTTCCAGAGCCGGCATTGCAAAGGCCAAGCTGGAAATAACAAGCGGCTTAAGCGAGCAGGGGCTGCTTCTGTTCAACGGCGATGAGCCGCTTCTGCATGAGGAGATTGCCCGCACCGCCATTCCGTCTGGCGTAACGGTTCGCACATTCGGGCTGTCTGATCGAAATGAATGGTCAGCAGAACAAATCAAGCTGTATACAGAAGGTTCATCCTTTATAGCGAAATATAATGGAGAAGCAAGCAGTCTCGGCGAGCTGCAATTGAAAACCCCGGGCATACATAATATTAGCAATGCGCTTGGCGTCATCGCGGTTGCCAGATTTTTTGGCGTACCTGCCCACAAAATCGCTGAAGGTCTGCTTCAAGCAAATTTAACCGGCATGAGAATCGAGCCGTCCACGGCCTTTAACGGTGCAAAGCTATTGAATGATTGCTATAATGCCAGCCCTACATCTGTTCGCGCGGCATTAGATCTGGTTGCCAGCGTGGAAGGGTACAGCCATAAATGGATTGTGCTCGGCGATATGCTGGAGCTGGGCGAGGAAGAAGCGCAAATGCACGAGGAGATTGGCAAACATGCCGCTTTGGGCGGAGCAACTGCAGTGCTTGCGTATGGGGAATTGTCACGTCATATTTACGAGGGTGCAAAAGCCGTCATGGAGCAGACGGGCAAGGGAGAAGCACATTATTTTGATACGAAGGATGAGCTGTCCAAGTGGCTGATAGGCCGCATCCAGGAGGACGACATCGTACTCGTCAAAGGCTCGCGCGGCATGCAGATGGAACAGATTGTAAGTCAATTGGAGAAGGGGTGAGCATATGGATATGATGGTCATGTTGTTTTCGCTCGGCGTTTCTTTTTTAATAGCAGTCATTCTAGGGCCATTACTAATTCCAATGCTTCGCCGCTTGAAGTTTGGCCAGCAAATACGTGACGACGGGCCGCAAAGCCATTTGAAGAAAAGCGGTACCCCGACGATGGGCGGCATTATTATTATGCTTGCCGCAACGATAGCGTTTTTAAGATTTGCAGACAAAACACCGCAATTTTGGATTTTGCTTATTGCATCGCTTGGTTTTGGACTAGTAGGATTTTTGGATGATTACATTAAAATTGTATTTAAGCGTTCTTTGGGGCTTACCGCCAAGCAAAAGCTGCTAGGTCAATTAATATTTTCCGTCATTGTATGTGTGCTTTTGTATAATATGAATCATAGTACAGAAATTTTTCTGCCTGGTACGAGCTGGTCGTTTAATTTGGGCTGGGTTTATTATCCGTTTGTTGTCATTATTATGTTTGCTGCCAGCAACTCAGTTAATTTCACGGATGGGGTTGACGGCTTATTGGCTGGAACAAGCGCAATCGCGTTTGGCGCTTTTGCCATTATTGCTCTGCAGGTTTCAGCGCATGAATCCGCCGTCTTTTCGGCAGCTATGATCGGCGGCGTTTTAGGCTTTCTAGTGTATAATGCGCATCCTGCCAAAGTGTTTATGGGCGATATGGGCTCGCTTGGGATCGGGGGAGGCATTGCTGCAGTTGCCATTCTTACGAAAACAGAGCTGCTGCTTATTCTGATCGGCGGAATTTTCGTACTAGAGATGCTCAGCGTTATATTACAGGTGGCATCCTTTAAGCTGAGAGGAAAACGCATATTCAAAATGAGTCCGATTCATCATCACTTTGAGCTGAGCGGCTGGTCGGAGTGGAAGGTAGTTTCAGTATTTTGGTCAGTAGGACTATTGCTGGCAGCGCTCGGCCTATTAATTTCATTAAAATAATTTTAAGAGTATGAAAGCGGCCGTATTTGCGAGCCGCTTCGCTCTATCCATAGAGAGGATTGACTATATGAATCAACCAGCAGCATATCGTGATCGCCAGGTTATCGTGCTAGGCATGGCGCGCAGCGGTGTCAGTGTCGCCAAGCTTTTCCATAAAGCCGGTGCAAACGTCATTGTAAATGATAAAAAAGAACGTGAACTTTGTCCCGAAGCGGCAGAATTAGACGCTTTGGGCATTTCTGTGATTTGCGGATACCATCCGGACGATCTTGTAACAGAACAAACTGCGTTGCTCATTAAAAATCCCGGCATTCCTTACAGTGCACTGCCAGTTGTGCAGGCGGAGGCTCTCGGCATACCTGTTATTACGGAGGTAGAGGCGGCGTATTGGATATCGCCCGCACCAATCATCGGCATTACCGGCTCCAATGGCAAGACGACGACAACGACGATTGTCGGAGAGCTGCTGCAAGCAGCAGGACTGTCGCCGATCGTAGCCGGCAATATCGGCAGGCCGCTATGCGAGGCTGCTGCAGAGGCGAATGAACGGCAGTGGGTTGTTGCAGAGCTAAGCAGCTTCCAGCTAAAAGGAACGAAGCAATTCCGTCCGTCCATTGGCGCTCTGCTTAATTTGGCAGAGACTCATCTCGATTATCATGGCGGGATGGACGATTATGCCGCTTCGAAGGCCAAGTTGTTTGCCAACCAGACAAGCGGCGATGTAGCAGTATGGAATTGGGATGACGAGCTTTGCAGGCAATTGACGGCAAGCCTGCCTTCCCGAGCTCTGCCCTTTTCACTATATTCCGTGCTTGAGCAAGGGGTATATGTCAATCCGCCGTTTCTTAAAGGGGAACAAAGCGATAAGGAGCATTTCATTGTGTATCGCTGCGCCAGTAAGCAGGAAGAGCCTTTCGTGCTGATGCCAACGAGCGAGCTGGGCCTCCCGGGCAGACATAATGTAGCCAATGCTCTGGCTGCGATCGCTATTTGTATCGCTGCAGGCGCTGAGCCAGCGCAACTTGCGGAGCCGCTTCGCGTATTTAAAGGTGTGGAGCATCGGCTAGAATATGTAAGAGAATATAACGGCGTGAAATTTTATAATGATTCCAAGGCTACGAATCCAATGGCGACTATGATGTCCGTTTCTTCACTGCAGGAGCCGATCGTGCTGATTGCCGGCGGTCTTGATCGCGGTTCTGATTATATGGAGCTGATGCCATTGTTTAGAGACAGGCTCAAAGGGCTAGTCGTGCTTGGAGAGACGGGAGAGAAGCTGGCGGCTGTTGCGAAGCAGGCAGGTTTAACTAAGGTCGAAATCGTCGAACCTGTGGAGGACGCCGAAGCTGTTCTCCGGCAGGCGACTTTGCAGGCGGCAGCGCTGGCAGAGCCGGGAGACGCAGTACTGCTTTCCCCTGCTTGCGCAAGCTGGGATATGTTTGATTCATTCGAGCAGAGAGGGAGCATTTTTAAAAAATCGGCGCATACCTTGTAGTAGGGGGCCTGTCCCTACTTTCCAGCTAAGAGGTGTGTTTGATTATGGCTAAAGCTAGATCTGCCCCGGATGTATACCTGCTCTTGTCGATTGTTTTAATTCTCGTAATTGGACTGATAATGGTATACAGCGCTAGCGCAGTATTAGGTTTTCATCAATTTGGCGATCGTTTTTATTTTGTCAAACGGCAATTATTATTTGCTGCCCTAGGCATTGGTGCGTTAATATTTACTATGAATATTCACTATTCCCATTGGAAGAAATGGGCGCCCTTGCTGCTCGTAATTTGCTTCGGCTTGCTTGTGCTGGTCTTGATTCCTGGAATCGGCGTTGTACGCGGCGGAGCGCGGAGCTGGCTTGGCATCAGCTCATTTGGCATCCAGCCTTCAGAATTTATGAAGCTGGCGATGATCTTGTTTCTTTCAAAGTGGCTGTCAGAAAAACAGCAGACGATCACACAATTTACGAAGGGGCTAATGCCGCCGCTGGGCTTGGTCGGCCTTGCCTTTGGCCTGATCATGCTGCAGCCTGATCTCGGCACTGGCGCTGTCATGGTAGGAGCTTCCTTACTGCTCATTTATACCGCAGGTGCACGACTCGCTCATCTGGGGGGATTAGCCATGCTTGGCGTCGCTGGCTTGGTCGGGCTCATTCTTGCTGCGCCGTACCGCCTGCAGCGCATAACATCGTTTTTGGATCCTTGGGCTGATCCGCTAGGCGGCGGTTATCAAATTATTCAATCCTTATTCGCAATCGGGCCGGGGGGCCTGGTCGGGCTTGGGCTCGGAATGAGCCGGCAAAAATTTAGTTATTTGCCAGAGCCGCAGACTGATTTTATTTTTTCTATATTGGCCGAGGAGCTTGGTTTTATTGGCGGAGCAGCGCTGATTTTATTATTCCTTGCTGTGATTTGGCGTGGCATTCGTACAGCTATTGCAGCTCCTGATACGTTCGGAAGTCTGCTTGCCACAGGCATAACAAGCATTATAGGCGTTCAGGTACTTATTAATATTGGCGTTGTAATCGGCATGATGCCAGTAACAGGCATTACTTTACCGCTAGTCAGCTATGGCGGCTCATCCTTAACGCTTCTATTGACAGCGTTAGGCATTTTGCTGAATATATCCCGTTATTCGAGGTGAATTTCATATGCGTATCGTTCTAACCGGTGGAGGAACCGGCGGCCATATATATCCTGCAATTGCTGTAGGCAAGTATTTGGCTGAGCAAAATCCGGATACAAAGCTTTTATATATTGGAACAACGCGCGGTCTCGAGAGCAAGGTCGTTCCTGAGCATGCCATTGACTTTGAAGCGATAGAAATTACAGGCTTTCGCCGTTCTTTATCGCTTGAAAATTTCAAAACGATTATGCGATTTTTTAAAGGGGTCAAGCGCTCCAAGCAGCTGCTGAAGGAGTTTGAGGCCGATGCAGTAGTCGGAACTGGCGGCTATGTTTGCGGACCGGTCGTTTACGCAGCCGCTAAGCTTGGCATACCTACTTTTATCCACGAACAGAACGCCATTCCAGGCTTGACTAATAAATTTTTATCTCAATACGCAAGCGCAGTCGGGGTCAGTTTTGAACAGTCCTTAACGCAGTTTCCGAAAGCAAAGCGCATTGATTACACAGGCAATCCATGCGCAACCAATGTGCTGAGCACCAGGAAAGGCGAAGGGCTTTTGTCATTAGGCCTGGCCCGAGATAAGAAGCTTGTGCTGATGGTGGGCGGAAGCCGGGGGGCGAGGGCGTTTAACGATGCCATGCTGGAGCTTGGAGGCAAGCTGGACCGCTTTCGGGACTATCATTTTTTATTCGTAACTGGCGAGCTTTATTATGAATCTACAATAGCTAAACTCAAAGAATCAGGCATACTTGCTGCTAGAAACCTGACGGTTACGCCTTATCTGCATAATATGGCGGCGGTATTGCGTGATTCCGTGCTGGCCATTAGCCGGTCAGGCGCCTCCTCACTTGCCGAAATGTCTGCGCTTGGCTTGCCGTCTATACTGATTCCTTCTCCCAATGTAACCAATAATCATCAGGAAGCTAACGCCCGTTCATACGTTGAAGCCGGAGCTGCAGAAATGATTTTGGAGAAGGATTTGACAGGGGATAGCCTGCTTGAGCAGCTAACGGAATTGCTTAAAAGCGAGGATAAGCTTGCCCGTATGGCAGAAGCCTCTAAACGTCTTGCCGTGCCCGATTCTGCGCAGCGTATAGTAAAGGTGCTGCAATCGATTGAAAAATAGAACAGATAGGCGATTGTCACACAAAGATTATCAGGGGCATATGATACCCTATACTCGTGACCGTCTACCAAGCAACAATCATTACCGGATTAACATAGGCAACAGGCAAGGCGCCATGGACGATTGCTGCGAATGACGTAAGGATACAGCGTATAAGGAGGCAGAACCAGATGGAAGCATTTATAGCGGAAATAGAAGGAGCCAATGTCGGAAAATTGCTCTTCAACGAACCGCTTTCAAACTATACGACATGGAAAATTGGCGGACCAGCGGATTTGATGATTGTTCCAGACAGCAAAGAAAATTTAATAAGGACCATCAGCTTGCTCAGCAAGCACGATGTTCCATGGATCAGTCTTGGCCGCGGGTCTAATATGCTGGTAAGCGATAAAGGCATTCGCGGCGTAGTGATTAAACCTGGGAAGGGACTCGACTACATGCGTATCGACGGTACGCAGGTGACCGCAGGGGCTTCCTATTCATTCATTAAGCTTTCCGTGCTGGCGGGCAAGGGGGGCTTGACAGGGCTGGAGTTCGCTGGAGGCATACCAGGAGCGGTCGGTGGAGCTGTCTATATGAATGCGGGTGCACATGGTTCGGATGTGTCACGAATTTTCAAGTCGGCTGACATTGTACTGGAAACAGGAGAATTGGTGCGTTACAGCAAGGAAGACATGCGCTTTTCTTATCGGCATTCTATTTTGCACGAGCAAAAAGGAATGGTAGTTGAAGCTAGCTTTGAACTGTCAGAGGGCAACAGAGAGGAAATTGCGAAAGCGATGGCTGCTCATAAAAAACGGAGATTGGATACGCAGCCTTTGCAGCTAGCGGTTGCAGGAAGCGTGTTCCGAAATCCGCCTAATGATTATGCGGCTCGATTAATAGAGTCGGCTCAGCTCAAAGGCCTTATGATCGGTGGCGCACAAGTATCTACGCAGCATGCCAATTTTATTGTAAACACCGGGCAAGCGACAGCTGAAGATGTTCTCGCCCTCATGTCCCATATTCAAAGCACGATTAATGAGCGCTTCGGCGTTCAATTAGTGCCAGAGGTATTGGTGGTGGGTGAGCGGTAATTCGGAGGTGATACATTGGACAAATTGGTGATCGAAGGCGGGAAACCACTCTCAGGAACCATCGTTATCCAAGGAGCTAAAAATGCCGCTTTGCCGATTTTGGCTGCCAGCATGCTGGCCTCAGGCACTTCAACGATTGAGCATGTGCCTGAATTATTGGATATTAGCGTTATGCTCAGCATATTGCGTGAACTCGGCTGTCAGGCGGAGCATAAGGATGGAACGGTTGTAGTTCAAACGGAAAAGGCTCATTCCCCCCATGTGCCAGAAGCATTGATGAGACAAATGCGTTCGTCCATTTTTTTAATGGGACCGCTGCTAGCCCGCTTCGGCGAGGCCAAAGTTTACCAGCCGGGAGGCTGCGCGATTGGCGAACGGAAAATTGACTTGCACTTGCAGGGCCTTCAGGCGCTGGGAGCTGAAATAGAGGAAGAAGGCAATGTCATTATATGCCGCGCTAAGGAGCTGCAAGGGGCAGATATTCACCTTAGCTTTCCGAGCGTAGGCGCGACTGAGAATATTATGATGGCTGCGGTGCTTGCCAAAGGCCGAACGACTATCAGCAACGCTGCCAGAGAGCCGGAAATACAAGATTTGCAAAACTTTCTTATTCAGATGGGTGCAAAGATTATCGGCGCCGGAACCGATACGATTACGATTGACGGTGTAGAGGAGCTTTCTCCTTGCCGCTATCGGGTCATTCCTGACCGCATCGTAACAGGCACCATGATGGTTGCGGCGGCGGTAACGCGCGGGAATGTTACGCTGCTGAAAACACAGCCGGCACATTTGACCTCATTAATACATGTTATGCGCAGAGCGGGTGTTCAAATTACAATCGACGATGATATAATAATGATTAGTAATTCAGGAAGGCCCAAAGCGCTTGAGCGCGTAGTTACTTCCCCCTATCCGGCGTTTCCGACCGACCTGCAGTCGCAGCTAATGGTGCTGTTGTCGCTGGCCGATGGAGTAAGCGTGCTGAAGGAGACGATTTTTGAAGGCAGATTTATGCATGTAGGCGAGCTGACGCGCATGGGTGCAGATATTCGAGTAGATTTGAACGCAGCTTTCATTCGTGGTGTCAAGAGACTGTATGGCGCAACAGTAGAAGCTACTGATTTGCGGGCAGGTGCAGCGCTCGTCATCGCCGGCCTCGCGGCTAACGGCCGGACAATAGTAGAGCAGGTGCATCATATAGATAGAGGGTATGACCGCATTGAAGAAACTCTGTCTCATCTAGGTGCCAGCATATCTCGCTACTCTCCTGTTACCAATAACTAATGCTTGCATTAGTCATAAGACAGAATGAATCGGCTCCTTGGCAGCCCGCTTCGATTATGGAACGTATAATCGCAGGCTAGGCGGCTTCTCAAGGGAGCCTCTGTTTTGGAGAAAGAAGGGACAAGTTATGGAATCGCAGATGCCTGTTTTGCAAGAGCCTGTAAAAAAGAAAAAAACGAATATTAAATTAATCGTCATTGTAGTTTTATTGTTTATAGCATTGCTGGCGGTATTATTTTTCAATTCTTCGATCAGCAAAATATCTGAGATTCGCATTTCAGGTGCGCAGTTTGCAAAAAATGAAGTTATCGTCAAGGCATCCGGCATTAGCGTAGGAGATGCTTTTTTCCAGTCCTCGACGACCGCAATCAAAGCTGAGGTAGAGAAGCTGCTCGAGGTAGAGTCGGCTCAAATTACAAAAAAATTCCCTGGCGTTATTAATATTGCATTAAAGGAACATCCTGCTGTCGCTTTCGAGCTGTCAGAGGATGGCCATATGATTGCTTTGCTTGCCAACGGCACTTCAGTTGATGCCACTGATGTAGCGAACCTGCTTATAGACAAGCCTGTCCTGACTGATTGGGAGAAGGATGATCCGATCAAAATCGAGCTGGCCAAGCAGCTTGCCCTAATACCGAGTAAGCAGCTGTCAGATTTGTCAGAAATTTTGCCTATTCCTTCGAATGCATATCCTGATAGAATAAGAATGTATACGAGAACCCGGTTCGAGGTCGTAACGGCGGTATCCGTGCTGACAGAAAAGATCGAGGCGCTTAATGCGGTAATTGAAACCCAGGAGCCGGGCAAAATTACGATGCTGCTGGCAGATACGTATGTGCCTTTTGATTCTGATGGCGAATCTGATGTACAATCTAATTAAAATCTAATGAAATAAAGACTACTCAATCTTTACAAACAATGTTAGAATTTTAATGTCCTTATAAAATATAAGAATAATAGGTTTGGCATTTATTTTTCTTATATGCTGAGCAATTCGCACATCCGCTGGAAAGCAGTTCAAGGATGCCAGTTGTCTTGAGACAAGGACGCATAGCGTTTCTGCTTGAAATATAAGAGTTTATAAGTTTTGCACACGTATACTGATCTTATATTTCATCGGTAAACGCGCCTTCCCAATGGAAGGCGAAGCCGTTTATCCTTGAAATAAACTATTAATCTAGCAGCGGTCAATGGTCCGAATTGCTATAAGGTTGTGAATAAACTTAGATTCATGTAAAATATGATGAAAAAAGAGGGAATATATTAAGTTTGTTGAATATGAATTGAGATGACTAATTATTGATGAAATGGAGGTGCCGCGAGTTGAGCAGCAATGACATCATCGTCAGTTTGGACATCGGTACATCCAAGGTTCGAGCTATTATTGGCGAAGTGAATAATGGAGCCATTAATATTATTGGAGTTGGATCTGCTGACTCTGAAGGTATTCGCAAAGGCGCAATTGTAGATATTGACCAGACAGTAAAATCGATTCGCAATGCTATTGAGCATGCGGAACGTATGGTGGATATAAAAATATCGGATGTATACGTGGGTATTCAAGGCAATCATATTGCGTTGCAAACAAATCACGGCGTTGTAGCAGTATCGAATGAGGATCGGGAAATTGGCGAAGAAGACATAGAACGAGTTTTACAGGCTGCAAAGGTGGTAGCACTTCCGCCTGAGCGTGAAATTATTAACTTGGTCCCTAAGCAATATTTGGTAGACGGGCTTGAAGGCATCGCTGATCCGCGCGGTATGATTGGAGTCCGGCTGGAAGTTGAAGCGACTATAGTTACAGGCACGAAGACAGCTATTCATAATTTGATGCGCTGCGTAGAGAAGGCGGGATTAAGAATTTCCGGCGTTATTCTACTTTCTTTGGCGTCCGGTGTAATGAGCCTGTCCAAGGATGAAAAATCGGTAGGCACAGTGCTTGCAGATATTGGCGCAGGATCTACAACTATCGCTATTTTTGACCAGGGAGGATTATCTGCAATATCGACATTGCCAATTGGCGGCGAGTATGTCACCAATGATATTGCTTATGGCCTGCGTACTCAAACCGAGCATGCTGAGAGATTGAAGATCAAGTATGGCTGTGCTTCAGTTGCTGATGCTGCTGAGGATGTCAGATTTAAGGTTACTAGAATGGGAAGTAATTTGGAGAAAGAGTTTTCTCAGCAAGACCTTGCCAGCATTATCGAGCCGCGCATGCAAGAGATATTCCATTTGATCAAGCAAGAGGTTGGCCGCATGGGATATGGCGATAAGGATAATGGCTATGTGTTAACCGGCGGAACGGTATCCTTGCCGGGAACGCTGCAGCTTGCTCAGCATGAACTGGATGCTTCGGTCCGAATTGCTCTACCTGACTACATAGGCGTGAAAGACTCAGCGTATAGCAGTGGAGTAGGAATGATTCAATACGTATCGAAGTATATGGGCGCGCGCAGCAGCGGTGCGGAGAAAAAAGCAACCCCTAGCCGAAAAGCTAGTCCCGCAGCTTCATCTAAACCCGGTATGTTCGAACGATTAAAAAATATGTTTAACGAATTTATCTGACTGGGGGACATTGAGAAATGTTAGAATTCGATTTGGAGCTGGAACAATTGGCTCAAATAAAGGTTATAGGGGTAGGCGGCGGCGGCAGCAACGCTGTTAACCGAATGATCGAAAATGGAGTCAAGGGTGTAGAATTTATTACGGTAAATACGGATGCACAAGCACTTCACCTGGCAAAGTCGGAGCATAAGCTGCAAATTGGCGACAAGCTGACCCGCGGTCTAGGCGCTGGTGCTAATCCTGAAGTAGGTCAAAAGGCAGCTGAAGAATCTCGCGAACTTATTATGAATCAGCTAAAAGGCTCTGACATGGTATTTGTAACAGCCGGCATGGGCGGCGGTACAGGTACGGGTGCAGCTCCTGTTATAGCTGAAATTGCTCGTGAGTGCGGTGCGTTGACCGTCGGCGTTGTTACACGCCCGTTTACATTTGAGGGCCGCAAGCGCTTTGGACAAGCTGAGCTTGGTATAGAGGCGCTAAAGGATAAGGTAGATACATTAATCGTTATTCCAAATGACCGACTGTTGGAAATTGTCGATAAGAAAACTCCGATGCTGGAAGCATTCCGTGAAGCCGACAATGTACTGCGCCAAGCCGTTCAAGGTATTTCTGATTTGATCGCAGTGCCGGGTCTAATCAACCTTGACTTCGCAGACGTGAAGACGATTATGACAGAACGCGGTTCAGCGCTTATGGGTATCGGTATTGCAAGCGGCGAGAACCGTGCTGCTGAAGCAGCTCGCAAAGCGATTATGAGCCCGCTGCTCGAAACTTCCATTGATGGCGCACGCGGCGTAATTATGAATATTACGGGCGGCAGCAATCTATCACTTTATGAGGTGAATGAAGCGGCTGAAATCGTTATTTCAGCATCTGATCCGGAAGTTAACATGATCTTTGGTGCAATTATTGATGAAGATATGAAAGATGATATTAAGGTTACTGTTATTGCAACCGGATTTGAATCGAAGCCTGCTACACCTCCGCGGAGAACGCCACAGACTCAATCAGAAAGCAATGAGCCTGCTTCATCTTCGCAGTCGCAAGTAAGACCTTTCGGCTCGAGCCCGTCCAGCGATCAGCTGGAAATCCCAGCGTTTTTGCGCAGAACGCCTCGCAACGATCGCTAAAATTACAACTAAGTCTGCAAAGAGTGTCCGCAGCCATCATAGATGGTGCGGTGCACTCTTTTTTTCATTTACTGCCCCTTTGTGCCAGCCTTCCTTCCGTATTCCCTGTCGAAAATTTGAAGTCGTTTCTTTTTAGTGCAGTCGACAAAAATAGCGATGACATGACGTCATGAATAGACAGACTTTGAAATCATAGTTTACTATACTGAATTCAGTCGTTCTTTCTAGCAATGCGCAATGCGCGGCATAAAGCGCTAATAATCCGCTGCCGAAGGAATAGGTGGTGACCGGTCTGGCAGTATACGTAGACATTTTATTTTTACGAGAGCTGCTTGTAGATGGCATTGTGCTTTGGACAACGGCCTGGGTGCGCCATATAAGGCCCAACCCTTGGCGTATGCTCGCATCAGCGGCTTTTGGCGCGTGCTATGTCGTGCTCATGATTTTTCCCCAGCTTTCATTTATGTTCATGCTAGCTATTAAAATATCCGTATCTTTCATCATGCTTTGGATCGCTTTCGGCTATTATTCGCTTCAGCATTTTCTTCGTCTAGTCGCAGCATTTTACGGAGTGAATTTTGTAGCGGCCGGCGCGATTCTGGGCATCTATTTTTTACTGCTTAAAGGCTCGGATAATGTGTGGAGAACGATGGCATTTTCAGGTGAGGGCTGGAATATGGAGTTGAAGTTTGGCTTTGTTTACTTTATTACTGCGCTCAGTATAGGAATTTATATTCATCGATCCGTACTGACACAAAAACGTGAACGGGAGCTGGTGCGTACTCATTTGGCTGAAGTGGAAATTATTATCGGGGAAAATTCGCAGCGATGCATTGGCCTTATTGATACAGGCAATCAACTTTATGATCCTCTGACGAGAACGCCAGTTATGGTGACAGAGGCATCTCTTTGGAAAGAGCAATTACCAGATGCATGGATACAAGGAATAGCGGATGGGCAAGTCGATCGGCTTATTGCGGGATTGGATGTGGAAGCGGCAGGCGTTGCCTGGCAGGACAGAATGCGGCTGGTGCCATTTCGCGGCGTAAACCGCGGATCGCAATTTATGCTGGCGATTAAACCGGACAGTGTAAAGGTTGTTGTGGAAGGACAAGTTATGGAATCTAAAAAAGTGCTAATCGGATTAGATGGCGGCAAGCTTACTGCAGATGGGACTTATCGAGCAATTATCCATCCATCAATGGTACAGCCGTAAAGCAATATTTACATAACCAATCGGGGAGGGATGGGCAAATGCTCGTCAAATACAAATTAATTGTTCAGCTTTATTATTATCGGTTTTTATTTTTATTCGGATTAAAGAGTGAAGAAATTTATTATATTGGCGGAAGTGAAGCGTTGCCGCCGCCTTTATCCCGTGAGGAAGAGGAATATTTGCTGGATCGTCTGCCTTCGGGGGACACGGCGATAAGAGCGATGCTTATTGAACGAAATTTAAGGCTGGTCGTCTATATTGCCAGAAAGTTTGAAAATACAGGCATTCATATTGAAGATTTAGTATCAATAGGAGCAATCGGACTTATTAAAGCGGTTAATACTTTTGACCCTGAGAAAAAAATAAAACTGGCGACCTATGCTTCACGTTGTATCGAAAATGAAATTTTGATGTATTTGCGCAGAAATAACAAAACGCGGACAGAGGTTTCTTTTGATGAACCGCTTAATATTGATTGGGACGGCAATGAGCTGCTGCTTTCTGACGTGCTGGGCACGGAGAATGACACTATTTATAGAAATATCGAGGAGCAGGTTGACCGCAAGCTATTGCATAAAGCATTGGATAAGCTTACTGAACGCGAGCGGATTATTATGGAGCTGCGCTTTGGGCTAGGCGATGGCGAAGAAAAAACACAGAAGGATGTAGCGGATATGCTGGGCATTTCGCAGTCATACATTTCGCGTTTGGAAAAAAGAATTATTAAGCGGCTTAGAAAAGAATTTAACAAAATGGTATAGCGCTTACAGTGTGCATTTCTCAAGCTGTTTGCTTAAGAAGCGGCTTTAGTAGACGGGCTGGAATGTATCTTCGCAGGGAGAATTTAGGAATAAAATGATCGCTCGAGGAAATAATGATCATTAATGTTTCTCTTTGGGAGGTAGTCACGTTGACCCGAAATAAAGTCGAGATCTGTGGAGTGGATACCGCTAAGCTGCCTGTACTTAATAATGTCGAAATGCGTGAATTGTTCACTGCACTGCAAACCCAGAATGAATGGGCGGCAAGAGAGAAATTAGTCAATGGCAATTTGCGGCTAGTGCTTAGTGTAATTCAAAGATTCAATAACAGGGGGGAGTTTGTTGACGATCTGTTCCAGGTCGGGTGCATAGGACTAATGAAAGCAATCGATAATTTTGATCTTAGTCAAAACGTTAAGTTTTCCACATATGCAGTACCTATGATTATTGGAGAAATTCGGCGTTATTTGCGCGACAATAACCCGATACGCGTATCACGCAGCTTGAGGGATATTGCTTATAAAGCGCTGCAGGTTAGAGATAGCTTGACGAACAGATATTCAAGAGAGCCGACTATTTTTGAAATATCTGAAGCGCTGAATGTGCCGAAGGAGGATGTTGTTTTTGCTCTTGACGCAATTCAAGACCCGGTATCGCTTTTTGAACCGATTTATCATGATGGCGGCGATCCGATCTATGTCATGGATCAAATTGGTGATGATCGTAACAAGGATGTAACCTGGATCGAGGAGATTGCGCTGCGCGAAGCGATGCACAAGCTCAATGATCGTGAAAAAATGATATTGTCCATGCGCTTCTTTGAAGGCAAGACACAAATGGAAGTTGCAGATGAGATCGGAATATCACAGGCACAGGTATCACGCCTTGAGAAATCTGCCATTAATCAGATGCAGAAGCACGTAAAAACGTAAGCATAGCAGGCTTGTCCAAGAGGACAGTAAAGGACAGCACCTTGGTGGTGCTGTCCTTTGCTTTTTTTTTATTAAAATATAAGAAAGTATAAGTTTTTGGGAACTTTTATCTGTTCTTATATTACATCGGTAAACGCGCCAGTCCAAATGACAGCGGAGCCGTTTATCCTTGATGCAGCCTTGCTCTAAACACTGACGAAACTTTGGAAAGCATACTAATTGCAATTGTACTCACAGACAGGCGAGCTTATTCCTGCAACGGAGGATGTACCTATACCTTAGCTCATTTTCTTCCGTACTGCATCCAGCCTTGCATGGCTAATTGCATTTCCTCAGGCTGTGGGAAGAGCTATAACGCAGCTTGATAGTCGGTAACAGGCTCGGTAAGCGTTTATTTTATAACGAATCCTCAAGGCGCTATTTTGCATAAAATGCACCTTTGAAAATTTTGAGTGGAACGAATCGACAATTTCGCTAGATGGTCAGACGTTCCGTTATTACGCCTAAAATCGTAGATTTGCGGTGGCAAAGTGACAGACGTTCCGTTATTAATCTATAAATTGCTGAAAGTGCCTCATTTGGAGCCGTATAGCGGAATGTGTGACCGCGAAATGAAGAAAATGGCGGTTTTTAGGCAAATAACGGAACGTGTGACCACGTCCATTCATTGTGAGCATCATTTGGTAAGCAAAGAAAAGGGGAACGGAGAGCAAGATTGGGACTGGAGAAGCGGTAGCGTCCGCCTTTGTAGGCCAATTTTAACCATTACAGGTTTTATAGGTGCCAAAAAACTATTAAGCAACTGCAGAGCTTTTTCAACAGTCTGATAATCGCTGGATTACTGAAAGAAAGGTAACAAAACGGGAAAATATGATGTAATTTCGTATCATGTCCAACAAGTACGACAGGTATCGCGCGGCAATTCAGCCAACAACTGCCTAACAAGTATTACTCAGCAGCAATGCACAGAAACAGTACCGAATGCCCTGATGCATTATTAAACAGCAATGCACAACAACTTGCATTGAATTTCCCGGTAATCTTGCTGGCTGAATGTACATTTTTTCAAATATATTCATATAGTATAAAAGAGGCTTACCGGACAACAACCTATTTGAAAGCGGTGATTCGATGAAAATTTCTGATTTTCAAACGAAGGACGTTATAAATATTGTAGATGGCAAGCGGTTGGGCCAGGTTACAGATTTGGAATTGGATTTGCGCCAAGGCCGCATAGATTCTATCGTAGTACCGCAGTATACAAAAATTTTAGGCTTGTTTGGAAGCTCCGGCACCGAGGTGGTCATACCATGGCGCAACATTGTGAAAATAGGAACGGATGTTGTGCTCGTCAGGCTTGATGAAGCGCGTAATAATCGGCCGGAGGAGGAAGATTTGCACGCGAGAACATAACGATGTAATATTGAATTAGCAATGTTTTCAAAGAGGAGAGGACAGCGTGGAGCCATTTCAAACACTCGATTCAGCGAAGGCGCCTTCGCTTTTTTTATTGTCGGACTGGATGAGCGTCAATAATAAATTAACTGCAGGCTTTACAGGACGCTCTGGCGGAGTCAGCGAGGAGCAATGGTCTTCGCTTAATATGGGACTGCATGTTGGAGACTCAAGCGAGGCTGTTATTCGCAATCGCCAGCTGGTCGCCAGCGCTCTGGAATGGCCCTTTGACGCTTGGAGCTGCGCAGAGCAGGTGCATGGCCACTCTGTATACAAAGTAGAGCGCAGCGACCGCGGCAGAGGCAGAGAGAGGCATCAGGACGCTATAGCAGGCTGCGACGCGATAATAACGAATGTGCCCGGCATTTTGCTGGTGTCATATTACGCGGATTGTGTTCCTTTATACTTTTACGATAAGGATAATAATGCCGTCGCCCTTGCCCATGCGGGCTGGAGAGGTACGGTCGAACAAATCGCGGCGCATACAATTGAAGCTATGCAGCGAGAGTATGGCACGCGCACTGATGCGCTGCGGGCTGCTATCGGTCCTTCGATCAGCTCATGCTGCTATGAGGTTGATGGGCAGGTTATAAGCTCACTTGAGCAGCTTGCTCATAATTATGGTCTGGATCCTGTACAATCAGGCTGGATGAATAGGGTGAGCGAGGAAGGAAAATCTCAAATAGACTTGAAAGAAATAAACCGACAGATTATGATGAAAGCAGGAATTTTGCCGATCCATATCGAATTAACGAAGTACTGCACTGGCTGTAGAACTGATTTATTTTATTCGCATCGTATCGAGAAGGGCAAAACTGGACGCATGGCCAGCTGGATCGGCATCTCAGAGGGAGAGCGATAGCATGTTGATCCGTACTAAATTATCGCAAGTAGAGGAGCGCATTTTGGCTGCTTGCGAGCGCTCGGGCCGGAATAGAAATGACATAACTATAATCGCCGTAACGAAATATGTTTCTACGGACAGAGCTAACGAAGCTTTGCAAAACAATTTATGGCATCTTGGAGAAAACCGCTGGCAGGATGCCCGTGCCAAATGGGAGGAATTACAGCAGCTTCAACATACCGATGCGCATCTTTCGACAAAGCCAGTCTGGCATTTTATAGGTTCCTTGCAAAGCAATAAAGCCAAGGAAGTAGTAGGTAGATTTGATTATATTCATTCACTGGACAGAATTTCACTAGCAGAAGCGATACAGAAGCGAGCAGAAGCGTTGGGCATAACGGTGCCTTGCTTTATTCAGGTTAATGTATCGGGGGAGGATTCCAAGCAAGGGATAGAGCCGGATCAGCTGACGGCTTTTATAGATCAGCTTGGCCAATATTCCGCGATCAAGCCAATCGGACTTATGACGATGGCGCCTTATGAAGCTGATCCTGAATCGACGAGACCGGTATTTAGAGCGCTGCGCGAGCTTAGAGATCATATTCAGAGGAACTCAGGAGGGACAAGCCCCATACGCGAGCTTTCTATGGGCATGTCCAATGATTTTGAAGTAGCGATTGAAGAAGGGGCAACCTGGATTCGGCTAGGCACGATACTAGTTGGGGAAGAGGAGGAATAACTATGAGCGTCATGAATAGGTTTATGAATTTTCTTGGCTTGCAGGAAGAAGAGGAAGTTGTGGAGCGCGAGAAAGTTTCACAATCGCAGCAGGAAGACAATGAAGTGGAACCAACGACCTTCGAAGCGCGTAGAAATGCTAAGGCAAGCAGTATGAATAGCGGTATAAATAGCAATAATGTGGTTAGCATTCATTCGCAAAAAAATATGCGCGTCGTGCTCAATGAGCCGCGTTCCTATGACGAAGCTCAAGAAATTGCCGATCATTTGCGCTCTCGCCGCTCTGTCATCGTTAATTTGCAGCGTGTTCGCGGTGATTTAGCGCTGCGAATTGTAGATTTTTTAAGTGGTACCGTATATGCCCTGAACGGCAGCATCTCTAAGCTTGGTCCTAATATTTTTCTGTGTACGCCAGAATCAGTAGAAATTCAAGGTGCCATTACAGAAATGCTGGCAGAGGAGCACGATTACAACAAAATGAGGTGACCTTGAATTGGATTTTATTTACAGGTTTGTTTCGAATGCATTGGAAATTTATAGTTATTTAATTATTGGTTATGTGCTGTTGTCGTGGTTTCCCAATGCACGAGACAGCTTTATCGGTCAAATACTCGGGAAAATTGTAGAGCCGTATGTCGGCGTATTCCGCAGATTTATTCCGCCAATCGCCGGACTGGATCTATCGCCGATCGCTGCGCTGTTTGCTTTAAGATTTATTAGCGTTGGCATATTGGCTGTATTGTCATTTATTTTTAATATGATTAACGGGTGAGTTTGGTGAAACCAGCAATTTATGAACATTTTCACGCGGACGAGAAGCCGTTTGTCGATCGGTCTGCCGAGTGGATCGATCGGTCTGCCAGACAGCATGAGCTTCGGCGAACGGATTTTCTTGATCCCCGTCAGGCGCAAATTTTGCTTAGCCTGGCGAACCGCAGCGGCGAGGTCGTTATTCGTCTGGATGGCGGGTATAGCGAGGCAGAGCGGAAACGAGCGATTATAGCGCCGGATTACCGTGATGTGGACAGCGAAGCGCTTGAGCTATCCGTGCTTGAAGTGAAATTGTCCGCTAAAACCGAGCTCGATCACGGCGATTTTCTCGGAGCGCTGCTTGGGCTTGGCATTAAGCGGGACCGGATTGGCGATATTCATGTTCATGATTCTTTTGCCCATATCGTTGTGCTCGACGAGATCGCATCGTTTCTTAATGTTCATTTGCGCCAGGTGCACCGTGACAATGTGCTGACAGAAATACTGCCGATCGAACAGCTGCAGCCTGTAAAGCAGCAGCTTGAAGAAATCAGTATTACAGTCGCGTCTATGCGGCTTGATGGCATTGCCAGCGACGTTTATCGTTTAAGCCGAACGAAGATTGTTGATCCGATCCGTGCCGGCAGATGCAAGGTTAACTGGCGCACAATGGAGGATCCGTCCGCAGCATTGAAGGAAGGCGATGTCGTTTCGTTTAAAGGCTTTGGCAGGTTTAAGGTGCTGGAGGCTGACGGCGTGACGAAGAAGGGCAGAGCGCGAGTCAAAATCGGCAAATATGTTTAGGCTTGTTTTTAAAAAAATAAAGGCATCTTGCTGCAGCTTGCAGGAATTTGAACAATTCTGTCGAAATGATTGTTCAGATATTAGAAGTTTTAGGAGGTGCGCCAATGCCGCTTACGCCATTGGACATACATAATAAAGAGTTTTCACGAAGATTGCGCGGCTATGACGAGGATGAAGTTAACGAGTTTTTGGATCAAGTCATAAAAGACTACGAGTCCCTCATTCGTGAAAATAAAGAAATTCAAAATCAAATGTTAAGCCTGCAGGAGCGCTTGAATCATTTTGCCAATATTGAAGATACTTTAAGTAAAACGATTATCGTAGCGCAGGAAGCTGCAGATGAAGTGCGCAACAATGCTAAGAAGGAAGCGCAGCTTATTATTAAAGAAGCTGAGAAAAATGCTGACCGTATTGTTAATGACGCTTTGAATAAATCGCGTAAAGTGTCTTTGGAGGTAGAAGAGCTGAAGAAGCAGGCCTCTATTTACCGCGCTCGCTTCCGCACGCTGGTTGAAGCTCAATTAGAGCTGTTGTCGCAGGACGGCTGGGAAACATTGGAGCAGCAAGCTCAAGCTAAGGAGCAAGAGCTGCTAAGAGGCTAAGCGGACACACATTCGTGTTCTGTTCCTTTATTTCATCAGTAAACACAATTGTCCAAAGGAAGGCGAAAGCCGTTTACCCTTGGCCTATGTATTCACCCGCAGGTTGACAATGAGGGCAAATATACGCTATAACAGTATTATTATAACGAAATAAGCAATTCGATGACGAGAACAAGTACAATGCGAATTCAATCTTCAGAGAGCCGGCATCCGCTGAAAGCCGGCGTTTGGATCGTGCTGGAATATCATCTCCGAGAATCAGCGCCTAACCCGCATGAAGCCGTATTAAGTGCTGACGGATGTCCACCGTTACAAGGAACGCGAATGATTTGTTCGTGCTGAGCTGCCGCAATACTATAATTTGCAAAGTTATTCTTTGCGATTTAATAATGCGGAATTAGGGTGGTAACGCGAGATAGCCTCGTCCCTTTTTTAGGGGACGGGGCTTTATTTG